>CAMAJC010000063.1 GCA_945835425.1 uncultured Clostridia bacterium | reverse complement strand
CGCAGACAGGAAGAAGCACATTCTCATATGCTTCTTAAAGATGCAGAATAATGCTGAAGTTTCCTGAAATAGAAAGCCAGTTTTCTCTGAAATACAGAAAGGAATCAATCTGGATGGATATGTTATGCTGCAAATGCAAAAAACGGCCTGCCGTCCTGTTTATGTCCAAATTCGACGGAAAAGAGACCATCAACGAAGGATACTGCCTCAAATGCGCCTCTGAGCTCGGTTTGCCGCAGGTGAAATCGATGATGGACAGTCTCGGTATCTCGCAGTCTGACCTCGAGTCACTGGACGAACAGTTGGAAAACGGTATGTTTGAGATGGGCGGCGCCGACACAATGCCTCCTTTTTTACAGAAAATGTTCGGTGGGGAAGATTCCCCGATCGTTCCCGCTGAGGACGACGAGCCGACCTCCGACGGCCTTCCCAGAGAACGCACCCGCGGCAAAAAAGGCCGCGAAAAAAAGGGAAAATACCTGGATAACTTCTGCACCAATTTAAATAAAAAGGCAATCGACGGGAAAATGGACCGCATCATCGGCCGCGAAAAGGAAATTTACCGGGTCGTGCAAATCCTTTCCCGCCGTCAGAAAAACAATCCTTGCCTGATCGGTGAGCCCGGCGTCGGCAAGACTGCCATCGCGGAAGGCATTGCCCAGAAGATCGTCGAAGGAGATGTGCCTTTCCGCCTGCTGGATAAGGAAGTTTATCTGCTGGATATGACCGCTCTGGTGGCAGGCACCCAGTTCCGCGGCCAGTTTGAAAGCCGCGTCAAAGGACTGATCGAAGAGGTCAAGGCCAAAGGCAACGTCATCCTCTTCATCGACGAGGTACATACCCTCGTCGGAACCGGCGACTCGGAAGGCTCGATGAGCGCCGCCAATATCTTAAAACCCGCTCTGTCCCGCGGTGAGATCCAGGTCATCGGCGCGACGACCTTCAACGAATACCGCAAAAATATTGAGAAAGACGCCGCTCTGGAACGCCGCTTCCAGCCGGTCAACGTCGACGAGCCGACCATCGCCCAGACCATCGAAATCCTGCGCGGCATCGCGCCCTATTATCAGGAGCACCACAAGGTCTATATCCCCGATGATATCCTGATTGCCTGCGCAAACCTCTCGGAGCGGTACATTACCGACCGGTTTTTGCCGGATAAGGCGATCGACCTGCTGGATGAATCGGCAGCCTGCGCTTCGATCAAGAGCACTGTCCTTACGGAAGTTGAAAAGCTCAACCGTCAGCTGAAGAGCCTGATGGATCAGGAACAGGAACTGACAAACGCCGACGAGATGGATTATGAGGCGATCGCCAAGGTCAAAGGCGGCATCATCACCGTAAAAGAGCAGCTCAAGGAGCTGGAGCCGCAGGTCAGGGACGTCCGCGTCACAATGGACGACGTTGCCCGCGTTATCGAGCTTTGGACCGGTATTCCCGCCGAAAAGGTCAGCGAAAATGTCGGCGTCAAGCTCCATAATCTGGAGGCAGAGCTGAAATCCCGCATTATCGGGCAGGATCAGGCGATCAGCGCGGTCGTGGCCGCAATCCGCCGCTCCAAAGTCCAGCTCAGCGCCAAAAAACGCCCGGCTTCCTTTATCTTCGTCGGTCCCACCGGCGTCGGCAAGACCGAGCTGTCCAAGGTGCTGGCGGAAGGACTGTTCGACAACAAGGTCGACCCGCTGATCCGGGTGGATATGTCCGAATATATGGAAAAGCACACCGTTTCCCGTCTGGTCGGTTCGCCTCCCGGATATGTGGGCTTTGACGAGGCAGGGCAGCTGACCGAAAAGGTCCGCAGACGGCCTTACTCGGTCGTCCTGTTCGACGAGATCGAAAAGGCGCACCCGGACGTCATGAATATCCTGCTGCAGATTCTCGATGAAGGGCGCATTACCGACGCCCAGGGACGGACCGTCAACTTTGAGAACACCGTCATCATCATGACCAGCAACGCCGGCTCCAGCGACCGCACTGGTATCGTCGGTTTCAACAAGACCGCTGCCGAGATGTCCAAAGAAAAGGCGCTGAACGCTCTGTCGCAGTTTTTGCGGCCGGAGTTCCTGGCCCGCGTCGACGAGATCGTCGTCTTTAACCCGCTGGATGAGGACGCGCTCTGTAAGATCGCAGACCTGATGATGAAAGAGATGGTCACGCCGCTGCAGAATATGGGCATCCAGCTGGTTTATGATCAGGATGCGCTGCGGCTGCTGGCCAAGAAGGGCGGCGGCAAGTTCGCGGCCCGCGACCTGCGCAGCACCATCCGCAGAGAGGTGGAAGACAAGATCGCCAATCTGATCCTGTCGGACGCTCCCAGCAAGAAGCAGGTTTACGTTTCCGCGAAGGACGATCAGATTATCGTCACGCTCAGCTGATCACGACAGCGAATAAATGGAAGTTTGCAAGGCTTCTGTTTATTCGCTGTTTTCAAATGTAAAATAAATATGAATTTTGTGAACCAAAGCTGAATAAAATCATCTGTCGCAGAGAAAATCTGCTACAATAATAAGGATAAAAACTCTTCGGAGTTCTGACAAAAATTTATCTCCCTGCCAGGCAGGAGAAAGGCAGAATATTATGCTCAGAAGCATGACCGGATACGGCAGAGGCCATGCTGTCGTTGACTGCTATGATATCACCGTCGAGGTGAAATCGGTCAACCACCGCTATTTTGAATTTTCCTCCCGTATCCCCAAAGCATATCTGTTTTTGGAAGACAGACTGAAAGGCATCGTGCAAGGCAGCTGTTCCCGCGGCAAGGTCGAGGCTGCGGTTTCGATCCAAACCATCGGCGGCAGTGAAAACGAGATCATCCTCAACATCGATACCGCCCGCGGTTATCTGGAGGCGCTGCGCAGCGCTGCCGGAGACCTCGATCTGATGGACGATCTGCGGCTGTCCGATCTGGCCCGGTTCCCGGACATTTTTACCGTCCGCAAGGTCGAGGCCGACCCGGAAACCATCTGGAACGCCGTACAGGGCGTTGCAGAGGAGGCTGTGGCCGCATTCGTGCAGATGCGGGAAAAGGAAGGGCAGCGGCTGAAAGCTGACCTGGAAAACCGTCTGGAGGCCATTGGACAGATTCTTTCCGAAATTGAACAGCGAGCGCCGCAGCTCAAGGAAGAATACTACGGCCGCCTGTATCAGAAGATCGCCGAACTTTTGGAAGACAAAAATATCGACGAAAGCCGTCTGGTGACCGAAGCGGCGATCTTTGCCGACCGGGTGGCGATCGATGAAGAAACCGTCCGCCTCAGAAGCCACCTCCATCAGTTTACCGAGCTGCTGGAAAGCAGCGAACCGGTCGGCAGAAAGCTGGACTTTCTGGTGCAGGAATTAAACCGCGAGACCAACACCATCGGCTCCAAATGCCAGGACGTCACCATCGCCCGCAAGGTCGTGGACATCAAATCGGAAATTGAAAAAATCCGCGAACAGATTCAGAATCTGGAATAAGCGGTCGGAGAAAGGATGCGCAGATGAAACTGATCAATATCGGCTTTGGCAACATGGTATCCGCCGGACGGATCATCACGATCGTCAGCCCGGAATCCGCACCGATCAAGCGGATTATCCAGGATGCCCGCGACAGCGGCGTACTGATCGACGCAACCTACGGACGCAGGACCCGTGCCGTTATCGTCATGGACAGCGGACACGTTATCCTGTCGGCGATCCAGCCGGAGACGGTCGCAAACCGCTTTGTACAAAATGATGACATCGATGAGGAGGACGAAGAGGATGAGTAAGGGAATTCTTCTGGTGCTGTCCGGCCCTTCCGGCAGCGGCAAGGGGACTATCCTGGGGGAATACGGCAAGGACCATCCGCTGTATTTTTCCGTTTCCAACACGACCCGCGGACCCAGACCCGGGGAAATCGACGGCGTACATTATCACTTTATTTCCCGCGAGGAATTTGAAAAGAAGATCGCTGCCGGCGGTATGCTGGAATATGCGCAGTACTGCGACAACTATTACGGCACGCCCAGAGACAAGGTTGAGGAGCAGACCGCGGCCGGCATGAACGTCATGCTGGACATCGAGACCCAGGGCGCCAAAAACGTCAAAAAGAGCTGTCCTGAGGCGGTGCTTTGCTTTGTCGTCCCGCCGACCATGGAGGTTCTTCGCCGCCGTCTGACAAAACGAGGCACCGAGGACGAGGAGACCATAAATAAGCGGATGAACCAGGCCATCGAGGAGATCCGGCAGATCGACCATTACGATTATGTGGTCATCAACGACGATCTTCCCGACGCGGTCGCCGATTTTGCCGATGTGGTCGCCACCGCCCAGATGGCCGCTTCCGGAGAAGAGCTTTCGGAAGAACAGCAGGCCCATCTGCGTGAGCTGAAAGAAAAATCTTCCGCCCTTAAAGAGAAAATCAAAAAGGAGTTTTTATTATGATGCACAGACCTTCCGCCCCTGAACTTTTAAAACCCGGCCAGAGCTACTACTCTCTGGTCGTCGCTGTTGCAAAACGCGCCCGTGAGATTTCCCAGATCGCGGACGACAAGCACGAGATTCTCGCCGAAAAGCCCGTTAAAATGGCTGTTGACGACTTCTCCAAGGGCCGCTACAAAATGATCGAAAGCCCGGATATCGGCGTAATCAACGACCGCGTGATCACCTCCGCGGACGCAACCGATCTGGACGACGCTGTTGTTGTCGACTGATACAGATAAAATAAACCGCAAAAAGGAGGGACTTTGGGATGCCGCTTGTGGCTATGGTCGCTGTGGAAAAGACGGTGTTTACCTTTGATAAGCTGTTTTCTTACGCAGTGCCGCCGGAACTGGAGACAGCTGTCCGGCGCGGCGTCCGTGTCCTGGTCCCTTTCGGCAGAGGCAACCGCCTTTCGCAGGGGATGGTCTTTTCCGTTTCCCGCGAAAGCAATGTAAACTGCAAACAGGTTATTTCGGTGCTGGACGAACAGCCGCTTTTGAATGAAGAAGGCTTTGCCATCGTCGAATTTATGAACGATACAACCTTCTGCACCTACTATGACGCGGTACGCTGCCTGATTCCGTCCGGGCTGTCGGTTGTTGCCAGAGAAAGCTTTACCGTCTGCAAGGACTTCAGCCGCGGGATTCTGCCCAATCTGGAATCTGATGAACAGGCCCTCATGAAGCTGATGCTGCAGTCGGACAGCAGAAGGGAAACCGACCTGCTGTTTTACGGCCCCGGCAGCGCCGCCCGTATCCGCACCGCGGAAAAGCTGGTGCAGAAGGGCTTTTTGACCCATGAGACGCTGATCACCCGCAAGGTCGGGGATAAAACCATCCGGATGCTGCAGATTGCGCCGGGAACCGACCCGGACAGCGGCGGCTTTACGCCCAAACAGCGGGAAGTTTTACGCATCCTGCAGGAAATGGGGACGGCTCCCGAAAAGGAAGTCGCTTACCATGCAGGCGTCACCGATGCTGTTATCAAAAACATGGTCAAAAAGGGGATTCTGCTCTATATCGAAAAGGAAGTCCTGCGCACGCCGCAGACCCGCGTTCCGCTCAAACCGGAAAAAATTCTGCTTTCCGCAAAGCAGCAGGAGGTCTATGAAGGCATATCGGCGCTTTACCGGGCAGACGAAGCGAATGTCGCTTTGCTGTTCGGCGTCACCGGCTCCGGAAAGACTTCTATCTTTATCCGGCTGATCGAAGACGCCCTGCGGGACGGAAAACAGGTCATCCTGATGGTGCCGGAAATCTCCCTGACACCGCAGATGCTGAACAAATTCCGCAGCTATTTCGGAAGCGCAGTCGCTGTTATCCATTCCAGCCTTTCGGTTGGAGAACGTCTGGACGAAAACAAGCGCATCCGCAGCGGTGAGGCCAAAATCGTCATCGGCACCCGCAGCAGCATCTTTGCGCCCTGTGAAAACCTCGGGCTGATTATCATGGATGAGGAAGGGGAACACTCCTATAAGTCCGATTCTGCGCCGCGCTACCACGCCCGGGATATCGCCAAACTGCGCTGCGTTCAGAACAAGGCAACGCTGCTCCTGGCCTCCGCCACTCCCAGTGTCGAAAGCTATTATGCCGCCAAAACCGGCCGCTACCATCTGTTCACCTTAAAGGAACGGTTCGGCACCGCACGGCTGCCGGATGTACGGCTGGTGGACATGATGCAGGAGGAGAGGGACTATAACTTCTCGCCTTTCAGCGATGAGCTTGGGGAAGCGCTGCTCCAAAATTACGAGCGCGGAGAACAGTCCATTATCCTGATTAACCGACGGGGATATGCGACCTTTGCGGTCTGTTTAGACTGCGGAGAGGTCGCGCGCTGTCCCAATTGCAGCGTCTCCCTGACTTACCATAAAGCAAACGGCTATCTGATGTGCCACTATTGCGGATATGCAAGACGCTTGGAGGAACCCTGCACCCAGTGCGGCTCCACCCATATGCGCACCGTCGGCACCGGCACCCAGCGGGCTGAAGACCTGATCGCCCAGCGCATCCCGTCTGCAAGGCTTCTGCGGATGGACACGGATACGACCTACTCCCGGTATGCCTATGAAGAGAACTTTGCAAAGTTCGAGGCAGGGGAATACGATATCATGATCGGCACACAGATGGTCGCCAAGGGCCTAAATTTTCCCAATGTGACGCTGGTCGGCGTTTTGGGCGCAGACCAGTACCTCTATTCCGGTGACTTCCGCAGCGGGGAAAAGACCTTTTCCCTGATCACCCAGGTCGTCGGGCGCAGCGGCCGGTTTGAAAAGCCGGGTGTCGCCTATATCCAGACGATCTCGCCGGAACACCCAGTCATTCAGGATGCCGCTAAACAGGATTACGAAGCGTTTTATGCCGATGAGATTATTATGCGCAAAACCGCTTTGCAGCCGCCTTTTTGCGATCTCGCCGTCATCGGTCTGTCCGGTACCGACGAAGAAGCCGTAAGGCAGGCAGCAAGGGGACTGCATGATATTCTGGCGCGTTTTCTGACCGAAGCTGTCCCGCAGCTTCCGGCAGTCCTGCTCGGCGTATCGGAAGCCGGAGTCTATCGGATGAACGGCAGGTTTAGGCTGCGGATCATACTCAAATGCAAGAATAACCGACGGTTCCGAAACCTCCTTCGGGCTGCAATCGCCGAAGCAGATCGGAACAAGTTGTTTTCCAAGGCCAGCATCTTCGTGGATATGAACGGGGAAATTGGCTGATTACAGTAAAGGATGAAAGAATATGGCAATTCGAAACATGGTTCTGGAAGGCGACCCGATGCTGCGCAAGACTTCCCGGGAAGTCACCGCTTTTGATGAAAAGCTGGGGATCCTTCTGGACGATATGGCCGAGACAATGGAACAGCAGAACGGTGTCGGCCTGGCCGGCGTACAGGTCGGCGTACTGCGCCGGGTCGTCGTCATCGATATCGGTGAAGGCAGAATCGAACTGGTTAACCCCACGATTATCAAGACCGCCGGTTCGCAGGTCGGCAGCGAGGGCTGCCTGTCCTATCCCGGACAGTTTGGCATCGTCGAGCGCCCTGATTCGGTCACGGTCCGCGCACAGGACCGCCACGGCAACTGGTTCGAGATGACCGGTACGGCACTGCTGGCAAGAGCTTTCTGCCACGAGATCGACCATCTGGACGGCATCGTGTTCAAAGATCACGCCACCCGGATGCTTGACCCCAATGAGCAGCCGCCCAAAAATAAGCGCCGCGTAACGGCTCACGTCAAGACGAAATAAAAGGAGAGACCGCTTTGAACATCGTGTTTATGGGTACGCCGCAGTTCGCGGTGCCCTGCCTGCAAAAGCTGCTGGACGCGGGCTATCCGGTGACCGGCGTTTTTACCCAGCCGGATAAACCCAAGGGCAGAGGTTATAAGCTGCTGCCGCCGCCGGTCAAGGAACTGGCCATGCAGCATAATATCTCCGTCTTTCAGCCGAAGAGCGTCCGGACCGAAGAGGCGATGGAACAGCTGAGAAGCTGCGCGCCCGATCTGATCGTCGTTGTGGCTTACGGCAAGCTCCTGCCCAAGGAGGTGCTGGAGCTGCCGAAATACGGCTGCATCAATGTCCACGCTTCGCTGCTGCCCCGTTACCGGGGAGCCGGTCCGATCCAGTGGGCCATCCTCAATGGCGAAACCGAGACTGGCGTCACGACGATGTATATGGCAGAGGGATTGGACACCGGCGATATGCTGGAACAGACCCGGACGCCAATCGGCGAAAACGAAACGGCCGATGAGCTGTATACACGGCTGTCGGATATCGGCGCGGAAACGCTTCTGACAACCCTGAAAAAACTGGAAGCGGATTCGCTGCTGCGGACGCCGCAGGACGACAGCCTATCCTGCTATGCACCGATTCTGGACAAAAACCTGTCCCCGATTGATTTTACCAAAGATGCGCGCAGCATCCATAACCAGATCCGCGGCCTTTCGTCCTGGCCGGCTGCGGTGACAACCTATAAAGGGAAACGGCTGAAAGTTTATGAAAGCCGGTTGGCCGAGGGCAGCGGGGAACCGGGTACCGTTTTGGATCCGAAGAAGTTTATCGTGGCCTGCGGAAGCGGTGCTGTGCAGCTTGTATCGGTACAGTACGAAGGCGGCAAACGGATGGCC
>CAMAJC010000062.1 GCA_945835425.1 uncultured Clostridia bacterium | reverse complement strand
TCGTAAACTCCAAGACCTTTTCCATAATATGCGGCCGGGACAAATGGGTGAAAAAAACAGCTTACTGAGCTGCGGGGCCGATCTGCGGGCTGCTGTCCACGCACAGGCTTTCCTGCGGCTTTTTTCCCTCTTTTTTCTCCTTCATCTCTTCCAGATACTTTTTCGCATCCTTCACAAAGCTCCAGATCATAATGATCATGATAATCCCGATGGGGAAGGCCGAAATGATGCTGACCGACTGGATATTGCTCATCGAGCTTTCCGAGAAGACCAGGGCGATCGGCAGGACGATCAGCAGGATGCACCACAGCAGGGTGATCGCGGTACCCGGCTTTTCGTTTTCGCCCAGCTTTTTATAGCTGTAGCAGGCCGCCGTATAGGCAATCGAATCAAAGGAGGTCGCATAAAACGCAATCATGCAGACCAGCGTCAGCACAAGAATGAGCGTCGAACAGGGCATTGTGTCGATAATGTTCAGGATCAGCGCGTAAAGGTCGCCGCTTGCTTCATACTGGGCGATAAAATCCGCAGCGCCGCCGGTCTGCAGGCCGAGAGAATAGTTGCCCAGAATGATAAAGCTGACAATGGTCGAGCCGACGCCGAAGAGGTAGCCGCCCAGAATCGTCTGGCGGACTGTCCGGCCGCGGGAGATATTGCCGATAAAAAAGGGCGCGGCGATGCACCAGACCATCCAGTAGGCCCAGTAGTAAATCGTCCAGTCCTGCGGAAAATTGCTGGTCCGTCCGGGGTCGGTATAGGTGGCCAGCTCGATGAAATGCTGGAACATCTTGCCGAGCGACTGGAAACCGTTTTCGATGATGAAGCGGCCCTGACCGCCAAACAGCAGTACCACCAGCAGCAGCCCGAAGAAGAGGTAGATGCAGAGCTTTGCCAGAAAGCTGATGCCCTTAAACCCGTGCAGCACCGCGTAGGTATAGACCGCGCAGGTCAGCAGCAGGATGATAATGGTGACCGCCGTTCTGCTCACTTCGATATGGAACAGCTCGACGATAATCCCTGCCATCAAAGGTGTCGCGACGCTGAAGGTGGTCGCGGTGCCGGCCAGCAGCGCAAACAGGGCAAACAGGTCGATGACCCGTCCCAGCACTCCGTCGGCATGTTTTCCGATTACCGGCCGGCAGGCCTCCGAGTAACGCTGGCGGTTACGCTTGCGGACATGGAGCATAAACGCAAAGGCCACGGCCAGCACCAGATAAAATGCCCACGGAATAAAGCTCCAGTGGAACAGCGGGAAAACCCCTGCCCAGTCGGTGACCGAGCCCAGCTCGGCGATATGGGGGTTGGTCGCGTACATCACCCATTCCGCGAAGGAATAAAACAGGATATCTGCCGCCAGCCCGCAGGTGAACATCATGCTGCCCCATGCAAAGAAAGAATACTTCGGCTTCTCACCCGGCTCGCCCAGGACGATATCCCCGCATTTGGAGAAGGACAGCCAGAGCGAGATGAGCAGCACGCCCACACCCATGATCAGATAATAAATTCCCATGGTGTCGCCGAAGAAGAACCGCACCTGTGCAATCACGGCGTTGGACTGCTCCGGGAAAATGAACAGAAACACCGCCAGCCCCATGATCAGTAAAAACGGCACCAGCGTGATCATCCAGTCGATCTGCTGTTTATTTTTTATAGATTTCTGCATAAGATAACCTTCCTTTCGGGGTCAGAACCGGGTTTCCCAGAGGGCGATATTTTTCTGGGCACGGGTAAACCGGTCGAGGCCGTAGCTGCCGAAATCGTCGCCGCGGGATTCCTTGAGCACCGTCCAGATGCTCCAGAGATAGTCCTGCAGGATTTTAAAAATCAGGATCTTTTCCCGGGAGGACGCGGGCTGCTGTCCATCGCCGTAATAATAATGGAAGAAAAGTTCCTCATCCTCCGGCGTGAAGTCGTTTTCGAGGAAGAGCGCCGCCACGTCAAACATCGGGTCGTTGGTGCCGGAGTATTCCCAGTCGATCAGGTACATCCGGCCGGTGGCGCTGTTTTTGACCAGATTGGCGGCGACGAGGTCGTTGTGGCAGGGCCGCTTATCCCAGCCAAGCTCTTTAAGCCGCGGCTTTAACAGGGCGTAGACCTTCCGTTTTAAAGAGCCAAATCCCGGGTACATCCGGCTCTCGTCGTCGAGGAGTTTCTCATACCGCAGCGCCTCTTCAAAGGCGTCGAACTCGTTCTCCCAGACGATATCCGACCGGTGCAGCCGTCCCAGGATATCCGCCGTCAGGGCGATATTCCCTTCCAGCCGGACGGTGCGCGGGGTCAGGGTCTCGGCGTTGTCGATATAGGCGCTGAGCTTGACGCCGGTCTGTTCGTTGCAGTAGAGAAGGGTGCAGTTGTAGCCCCGGTCGGAGGCTACTTGCGCGTTGCGTTTTTCGTTGACGCGGCTGATCATGCTCTCGGTCATGCAGCCGGGCAGCCGCAGGATATAGCGGCCGCGGTCGGTCTCGACAAAGTAGTTGGTGTTGGTCAGGCCGCCCGCGAACTGGATTTCCTTTATCCGCTCCTCCGGCAGAATCTCCTGTATCGTCTCGCTGGCCAGCTTTTCCCGCATCTCCCGTTCTTTCCGTTCAATGCGCGGGTAGACCATCCGGCGCAGCTCCTTATAGTCCTCCGGAGACTGAATCTTGCTCCAGCAGAGGTCGTCGACCATGATGCCGGTGAAGCGGTACAGCCGCCCGACATTCTCCATGACATACTCAAAGCCGACCAGTGGGTTCATATTTTGAGCGGCGTACTGCAGCATCCGTTCATAGCCGTCCATCGAAATGCGGGCGATGCCGGTCATCTCTCCCTGCACCCGGCCCATCTGGCGGATATCCTTGGAGAAGCGGAAGATGTTGCCGTCCGCATCCAGCTCAGCCAATACCTCGTCGCTGCCGCCGCTGGGAGAAGTCAGCAAAGCCGCAAAGGGTGCGTCGGTCTCGGTCAGGGCCTGGATCGCCCGCTGCTCGAAAATGAGGTCGGACTTGAGCACCAGAAAGGACTCCGCCTTCCATTCCCGCAGGGTCTTCTCCGCCAGCGCCAGCCCGCGCATCGTCCCGTTCCATTTGTACCGTTCATTCCGGATAACGGTCACGTCGGCCCGGCTCCCGAACCGCTGCTCGATCCGCTCGGCCTGCCAACCGGCGATGATGATAAACCGGGTGATGCCGCACAGCCCCATGACGCTCAGCATCCGGTCGAGAATCGTCTGGCTGCTGTCCCCGATGGTTTGTAAGCAGACCGGGATGTCAAATTCCTCCCGTTTGCCGCTGGCGAGGATGACGGCGGTGTCGGCCTTGCCGCCGGAAGGCAGCGACAGCTTGACTCCGTTTCGGGTCAGCAGCGTTTCCTCCAGCAGCAGCCTGCCTTTTTCGGTCAGCGCGAATTTCGATTTCTTCCCTTCCCGTCCGGAGACGAGCATGCCTTCCTGCTCGGCCTGGCGCAGCAGGGCGTTGACCTTGCCGACCGAAATGCCGGTTTTCGCCGCCAGTGCCCGCTGGCCGATGACCGGCTGGCCGCTGATGGCGTGTAATATCAAAAACAGCTGTTCCAAGGTGTACCTCCTGTGTTGCTTACATCGTTCATATCTTGAACGTTCATGACATGAACAGTATATACCCTGCACCTGCTATTGTCAAGGCATACGAAGCTTTTTTCTGCTTTTACGCCGGAAATAATCGGTAGGGCTCCAATGTCCTGCGGACATTACGACCCTCAGCCCGCCGCACCTTTATAAAACACCCAATTTGCAACAGAAAAGCGCCCTGTACTTTCGTACAGAGCGCCCATTTATATAAAATCAATCACTTGATATTGCTGTTTGCAGCGGTTTCCTGCTTATCCTTCGATCAGGATGGTGTTGCGCTGCGGGATTTGTTTTGTTTCTTTCGGCATGGTCATGTGCAGGATGCCGTCCTCCATCTTCGCTTTGATATCCTCGCTGCGGATGCCGTCGCCGACGTAGAAGCTGCGGCTGCAGTTGCCAAACCAGCGTTCCTTGCGGATATAGCCGCCCTTGTCGTCGTTTTCATCCTTATCCAGGCCCTTGGCAGCGGTGATGGTCAGGTAGCCGTTCTCCAGCTGGATGGTGACGTCCTCCTTCTTGAAGCCCGGCAGGTCGATATCCAGTTCGTAGTTACCGTCTTTCTCCTTCACGTCGGTCTTCATCAGGTTTTTCTCGTTCTTGCCGTACAGCGGGTTATGTCCGTTATAGAACTCGCGCTCCATCGGGGTAAACCAGTTATCAAACAGATTCTCACCAAAAATACTCGGCATCAACATAAGTCATTCCTCCAATTCATTTCTTTATATGTTGATCGTTTTGCCGTTGTTTCAAGCGGTCGTTTTTTCATGGAACCTTCCGGAGAGGATCGAAGCTTTTGAGCTTCTGCGCTCTTCATCTTTTGTCCTCTCTTTCTTGTTCTGACTTTATTATACCACGATTTTTAGCACTGTCAATACCAGAGTGCTAATTTTAACAAAAGTTTCATACTCGGTTAATCTCCGCCTGTGTGCCCCGATTTTCTTTTGTGCAAATATATCTTGCACGAATCCGCATAATTTTCTCTGCCCGTCCACAAAATCTTGACAGTGGAAGATCGTCATGCTATACTGAAATAGATTAGAATATTTCCAGGAAACGTTTGACCGTCTGCCCTTCTGCGGCTGGAACTCGGCTCTGCGTTTCAGATAAAGAGAAAAGGAAGTGCATCGTATCATGTATAATGTTAAGCAGCTGACCCATGATCTTTACTGGATCGGCGGAAACGACCGCCGTCTGGCCCTTTTTGAGAATGTATATCCGATTCCGCAGGGCGTTTCCTATAACGCTTACCTGTATGTCGGCGAACAGACCGTCCTGATGGATACCGTCGACCATGCTGTCGCAGGAGTCTTCTTTGAAAACATCGCCCATCTGCTGAATGGCCGCACTTTGGACTACATCGTCGTCAACCATATGGAGCCGGACCACTGCGCGACCCTGGCGGACACCGTCCTGCGCTACCCGGAAGCAAAGATCATCTGCAACGCCAAGACCGTCGCCATGATCAAGCAGTTCTTTGATTTTGACATCGATTCCCGCGCCGTCGTCATCAAAGAGGGCGATTCCCTCACCATCGGCGGACACGCCTTCACCTTCGTCATGGCGCCGATGGTCCACTGGCCGGAAGCCATGGTCACTTATGACGCGACCGACAAAATCCTCTTCTCTGCGGACGCCTTCGGCACCTTCGGCGCAGTCTCCGGCAGCATCTTCGCGGACGAGGTCGATTTTGAGAACCGCCATCTGGACGAGGCAAGACGGTATTACACCAACATCGTCGGCAAGTACGGCCCGCAGGTCGCGGCGCTCTTAAAAAAGGCGGCTGGGCTGGATATCCAGATGGTCTGCCCGCTGCACGGCTGGGTGCTGCGCGGTGAGACGATCGGCTGGTTCATTGACAAATACATGACCTGGGCGACCTACGCGCCGGAAGAAAAGGGCGTGCTGATCGCTTACGGTTCCATCTACGGCGGCACCGAAAACGCAGCCGAGATTCTCGCCGGTATGCTGGCCGAGCGCGGCATCACCAATATCGCGATGTACGACGTTTCGGCGACCCACGCATCCTATATCCTCTCGGAAGCCTTCAAAATGAGCCATCTGGTCTTTGCTTCCTCCACCTATAACGCGGGCATCTTCTCCCCGATGGAGGCCCTGCTGTCCGACCTCACCGCCCATTCGATGCAGAACCGCACCGTCGGCCTGGTGCAGAACGGCACCTGGGCGCCGATGAGCGGCAAGCTGATGCAGCAGGCAGTCAGCGCTTTCAAGAACACTACCGTTCTGGAGCCGGTCGCCACCCTGCGCTCCACCGTTTCGGAAAAGACGTACGAAGAACTGGGCGCTCTGGCCGACGCGATCAAGGCTTCCTTCTGAAGATAAACAGCAAAAGCACCTCTCACCGTTGCAGCGGGAGGTGCTTTTTCCTTTTTAATGATTCTCTTTCATGACGCCCACCAGCTTATGCGGCAGATACATTTCCTCCAGATACGCCTTTTCCGCATCTGACAACTGAACGCCTACTGCGCCGGCAGCTTCCTCGATATGGCGGAGCTTGGTTGCGCCCACCACAGGAGATGTGACCTTGCTCAGCAGCCATCCAAGAGCCACCTGCGTCCGGGTCAGGCCGCGCTTTTCCGCCAGTTCCGCGACCCGGTCGATGATGACCGCATCCTGCGCGGCGGTCGCATCGTACTTGCCTTTGGCGTAGCTGTCCTCTTCCAGCCGTTTGGAGGTTTCATTCCGGGGCTTGACCAGCCGTCCGGAAGCCAGCGGGCTGTACGGCGTCATAGCGATGCCGTCTGCTTTACACAGCGGCGCCATTTCCCGCTCCTCTTCCCGGAACAGCAGGTTATAATGGCCCTGCACCGACACAAACCGGCTCCAGCCGTTTCTCTCCGCCAGTGCGTTTGCCTTTGCCAGCTGCCAGGCGTAGCAGTTGGAAATGCCGATGGCGCGGGCTTTTCCTGCCTGCACGGCGTTATGCAGCCCTTCCATGATCTCCTCCATGGGCGTATGGTAATCCCACATATGATAAATATACAGATCGACATAGTCCATCCCGAGGTTTGATAGGCTTTTGTCCAGCATATTTGCCACATGTTCCTGGCCGCTGACACCTTTTTCGATCTCGTCCGGTGTCCGGGGAAGGAACTTGGTCGCGATGACCACCTCATCCCGACGGGCCATATCGCGCATCGCCCTGCCGAGGAACCGCTCGCTGCTGCCGCCCTGATACGCGATGGCGGTGTCAAAGAAGTTGACGCCCAGCTCCAGCGCCCGTTTGATGATTGCCCGGGAATCCTCCTCGCCGAGGGTCCAGCTGTGCTGACCGCTGGCCGCGTCCCCGAAGCCCATGCACCCCAAGCAGATACGGGAAACCTCGATATCTGTTTTGCCCAGTTTTACATATTCCATCTGTACCATCCTTTCTGAGAATCCGTTTTTCCTGTTTACAGTATACCGCAGCGGCGGGAAAATGTAAAATACTTATTCTTCATGATATATCATGCTTTTTGAGAATGGATGCATAGAAAAACGGACGGAGAAAATTCCCCGTCCGTCTGCAATCAGCTGTTTAAAATCTGCATAAATTCTTCGCCGGTGATCGTCTCTTTTTCATAGAGGTATTTGGACAGCTCGTGCAGCTTGCCGACATTTTCCTCCAGGATTTTCAGCGCCTTTTCGTGCTGAGCCTTAACCAGCTCGACGACCTTGCCGTCGATGCTGGCCTGAGTCTGGGCCGAGCAGGCCAGCGAAGTATCGCCGCCGAGGTACTGGTTGGTGACCGTTTCCAGCGCCACCATGTCAAACTCATCGCTCATGCCGTACTGGGTGATCATTGCCCGCGCCAGTTTTGTGGCCTGTTCGATATCGTTGGACGCGCCGGTGGTAATCGAATGGAAGACCAGTTCTTCCGCCGCGCGGCCGCCGGTATAGGTCGCGATCTTGTTTTCCAGTTCCTCTTTGGTCATGAGGTAGTGGTTACCCTCATCCACCTGCATCGTATACCCGAGCGCGCCGGAGGTACGGGGAATAATCGTGATTTTCTGGACAGGAGCCGAATGGGACTGCATCGCGGCCACAAGAGCATGGCCGATCTCATGGTAGGAAACGACCATCTTTTCCTTGTCGGTCAGGATCGCGTTCTTCTTCTGATAACCGGCGATAACGACCTCAATGCTCTCCTCCAGGTCAGCCTGGGAGACAGCGCTTCTGCCGTCGCGCACCGCACGGAGAGCCGCTTCGTTGACGATATTGGCCAGCTCCGCGCCGGAAGCGCCGGAAGCCATACGGGCAATGACCGTGAAATCGATGCCCGGTTCCAGCTTGACCTTGCGGGCATGTACCCGCAGGATCGCTTCTCTGCCCTGCAGGTCCGGCAGCTCGACCGGAACCCGGCGGTCAAACCGTCCGGGACGTAAGAGCGCCGGGTCAAGGGACTCAGGGCGGTTGGTCGCCGCCAGAATGATGACGCCGTTGTTGCCTTCAAAGCCGTCCATCTCGGTCAGCAGCTGGTTTAGGGTCTGCTCCCGTTCATCGTTGGAGCTCAGCTGGCCGTCGCGCTTTTTGCCGATGGCGTCGATCTCATCGATAAAAACGATACAGGGCGCCTTTTCCTTGGCCTGTTTGAACAGGTCGCGGACCTTGCTTGCGCCCATGCCGACGAACATCTCGACAAACTCCGAACCGGAAATCGAGAAAAACGGGACGTTGGATTCGCCTGCAACCGCCTTGGCCAGCATCGTTTTGCCGGTGCCGGGAGGGCCGACGAGCAGGATGCCTTTGGGCATGGAAGCGCCGATGGTCGAATATTTCTGCGGGTTATGAAGGTAGTCGACGATCTCCGCGAGGTTTTCCTTGGCTTCGTCCTCACCCGCCACGTCGTCAAACTTAATGCCGGAGGAGGACTTGACGTAAATTTTCGCGTTGGATTTGCCCATGCCGAAGCTCATGGCGTCCGAGCCGCCGCCGGCTTTTTTCATCATGTGCCTGGTCAGCAGCTGCCCGATAATGACAAACATCACAATCGGCAGCACCCAGCTCACCAAAAAGCTGACGATCGGAGATGATTTGGAGAAAACGCTCAGTGAATGAAACAAGATAGAAGGGGAAAATAGGATAAAATCTC
>CAMAJC010000061.1 GCA_945835425.1 uncultured Clostridia bacterium | reverse complement strand
ACTTCTTTTATACTATACCACAATTTACGTCCAAGCGGTATAGGGAAAATGGAAATTTTTTGCGGAGAAAGGGCGATTTTTGCGAAAAAATGCTCTGAACCGCTAGAGCAGTCCAGAGCAAGGGTTTCATAGATTATTTTTCCGCGTCCGCTTTCTTTGCCTTTTCATCCCAGAAAGCGCAGTCGTCTCTGCCGATTACAGCGGAGGTAAAAGGCGTGCCGTCGCCCTTCTTATAGTGCCTCGTCGCCTTAAAGACGTATTTCGCGCCGACATAAACGATCGGGACGTTAAAGTAAACAATGAGGATGTTCCCGAGGTCGGAGAAGGCCCAGAGGTTGCCCAGCTCCAGCCCGGCGATGTTGCACAGGATGCCGAAGGCCGCGACGACCAGCGCGACGCAGCGGACGACGTTGATGCAGACCTTGTCCTTGCGGATGCGGTTGGCCGCGATCTCCGAGAAGCTGATCATGCCCAGCAGGCAGGTAAAGGCGAACAGCCCAAAGCAGAGCGTCACCAGGAAGGTCATGACGGCGTTGAGGCCGGTTCCGGGGGTCAGCTCCGCGATGGAAGCGGTGAACTTGGGCAGCTTGTCCAGCGCAGCCCAACTCTCCGCGTCCGCGCCGGTCCAGCAGTGGGCCATGACGACGACAAATCCCGTCAGGGTGCAGATGACGATGGTGTCCAGGAATACGCCGATGGAGGCGAGCAGGCCCTGTTCACAGGGGTGCTTGGCGTCGGAAGCGGCCGCCGACATGGTGATGGTGCCCTGACCGGCTTCGTTGGACATCAACCCGCGCTTGACGCCCTGCGCTAAAACGGTGCCGAATACGCCGCCGAAGAACGCCTGCGGCTTGAACGCACCGGAAAAGACAGCCCCGAAGAAATAGGGAATGCGGCCGAGGTTGATGATGACCAGCGCCAGCACGACGACAACATACAAAACCGCCATGATCGGGACCATCTTGTCGGTCCATTTGGTGACCTTGCGGATGCCGCCGAACGCGATCAGCGCCGTCAGCAGGATAACCAGCCCGCCGATGATGTAATAAAAAACGGAACCGGACGCGATGGTCTGGCCGGTGACGATCTCCGCCATCTGGCCGATGGAGGAGACGACGTTGAAGCCCTGCGCCGGCAGGCAGCAGAGGGCATAGAGGATGTAGAGAACCGACAGAAAAATACCGATCCAGACCTTGTTGCCCAGGAGCCTGCGTCCATAAAAAGGCAGACCGCCGACAAATTCATCGTCCTTTTTCTCTTTGAAAATCTGGGCCAGCACACCTTCCATGTACGCTACGGCCATGCCGAAAAAGGCCGATACCCACATCCAGAACAGCGCACCCGGTCCGCCGACCGCGATCGCGCCGGTGACGCCGATGATGTTGCCGGGACCGACCCGCATGGCGGAGCTGAGGAAAAAGGCCGCCAGCGGAGAGATACCCGTTTCGACCGACCGTTTTTCCGTCAGGATATGGACGCCTTTTTTAAAGTAGGTGACCTGCATGAAGCCCAGCTTGAAGCTGAAGAAAATGCCGGAGCCGAGCAGCAGGATAATCGCAAAGGAGAAGTTGCCGAGGATGGGGATGTTCCGGTACCAGGAAAAGTTGGTCGGGAAGTCCCACAAAAAGTCCGACAGCGGCCCGATAAAGGCAAACACGCTGTTGATCGCTGCAAAAATTGATTCCATAATAGTATCTCCCGGTCAAAAGTGTCGAAAAAATCTGGTTAATAGCGGTTACTCTGCCCCATCGGATTCACAGCCTTTCCTGCTTGATCTACCTCTATTATATAAGAAAAAAACTTATCCGGAAATTGGATAAACTGATAAATCTGCCGGGGGTTTCTTTGGCAGATTACCGGAACTGAAAATCATGACAGTAAAATTAACTGCCCCATATGTCAGAACAGGACGTTTATCTGTCTGATATATGGGGCAGCTTTTTGTTATGTCTTAATCAATCGCAGCCAGCTTTTTGTAGCTGTCTTTCAGCGCCGGGTACAGCTCGGTATAGAGCTGATAGAAAGGCGCGTATTTTTCGCTGTTTTCGGGAATCGGAGCCTGGACCTTGTCGGCCTTGATGATCGCGCGGCAGGCTTCCGGGACGGACGCATATTCGCCTGCGCCGACCATCGCCAGAATCGCAACGCCCAGAGCCGGCCCTTCGCGGTTGGCAGCGGTCTTGACTTCGCAGCCGTACAGGTCGGCCAGCATCTGCCGCCAGACCCTGGAGGTTCCGCCGCCGCCGCAGGCCATCATATCGCTGACCGGGACGCCCATGCCGCCGATGATGTTCTTGCAGTCGTTCAGCGAGAAAGCGACGCCTTCCAGCACCGCCCGCAGCATATCCCGCTTGGTGTGGATCGCGGACAGGCCGAAGAACACGCCGCGGCAGTCCGGGTCAAGGTGCGGGGTGCGTTCGCCCATCAGATAGGGCAGGTACAAAAGCTTATTGGAGCCGACCGGGACCTTTTCGGCCTCCTGGTCCATCAAATAATAAGGGTCGACACCCATCAGAGCGGCGGTCTCTTTTTCCGCGCCGCAGAAGTTGTCGCGGAACCATTTCAGCGACAGACCCGCGCCCTGGGTGACGCCCATGATATGCCACTGGCCGGGAACGGCGCAGCAGAAGGTGTGGACTCTGCCCTTGGGGTCGATGGAAACGGTGGAGGAGTGGGCGAAGACAACGCCGGAGGTGCCGATGGTGGTGAAAGCCTTGCCGTCCTCGACGACGCCGGTGCCGACTGCGGCCGCAGCATTGTCCCCTGCGCCGCCGACAACGATCGTACCGGCAGCAAGTCCGGTCAGAGCGGCAGCTTCCTCCGTCACATAACCGGTGATATCGGGCGACTCATAGACCTTGCCCAGCAGGTTTTTATCGATGTCCAGCTTTTCCAGCACTTCATCCGACCAGCAGCGGTTCGGGACGTCGAGCAGCTGCATACCGGAAGCGTCGGAGACCTCGGTGGCGAACTCGCCGGTCAGTTTATAGCGGACATAGTCTTTCGGCAGCAGGATTTTCGCGCACTTTGCGTAGTTTTCCGGCTCATTGTTGCGGACCCAGAGGATTTTCGAGGCGGTAAAGCCGGTCAGGGCAGGGTTTGCGGTGATTTCGATCAGCCGCTCTGCGCCGACTCTCTCGGTAATCTCCTCGCACTCTTTGGCGGTGCGCTGGTCGCACCAGATGATCGAACGGCGGATGACCTTGCCGTCCTTGTCCAGCATGACCAGGCCGTGCATCTGGCCGGAAATGCCGATGCCCTTTACATCGGAGGACGCGACGCCGCTCTTTTCCAGAACGGCTCTGATCGTGCCGACTGCCGCATTCCACCAGTCGTCGGGGTCCTGCTCCGCGTAGCCGTTTTTCGGCTGATAAAGGGGATATTCAATCGTAGAAGAAGCGAGCGCTTTTCCTTCCCGGTCAAACAGCACCGTTTTGGTGCCGGAGGTGCCGAGGTCGATGCCAATATAATATGCCATAGACTTTCTTCCTTTCTGCTTAATCAAAAGTGTCAAAGGTGTCACGTTGTCACAGGTTTTCCCTGATGCGGATGATATTGTCCATGTAGCAGAATTCCTCTGCCGGAGGGGTATTGTTGACGATGGCGTCGAATAAAATCTGCATGGCGCGGTAGCCCTGCCGGAAAGGCTCCTGGCAGATGGTCGCGTGGATCAGTCCCTGCCGCATCAGACTGCGGATTTCGTCGGTGTCGTCGCAGGATATGACGGTCAGCCCCTCTGTGCCGAGGTCGATGGCCGCCTGCATACCGCCGACCGCACCGGCTGCCGCGAAATACAGGGTGTTGATCTCCGGGTGGGCGGTCAGCATCCGGCGTGCAGCCTGATAGGCCACATCCCGTTCGTCGAGGCTCTCCTCCACATCCGAGACGAGACTGTCCGGCATTTTTTTCAGGCTGTCCGAAAATCCCTTCATCCGCCGGTTATGCCCCAGCATCCGGATGGAGCCGGTGATGATCCCGGCGCGGACACCGCTTGGCCGCATCAGCCGCAGCATCCCTGCCGCCGTGACGCCCGACTGATAGTAGTTGCAGCCGACATAGCAAAGCCTTCCCGTGTTTTCGATGTCCGAGTTGACCGTCAGAACCGCGATGCCGGCGTCGATCATCCGGTTGATCTTCTCCTCGATCTCCGGGACATTGATCGGGCTGATGGCGATTCCCGAGACGCCTGCCGCCTGCATTTCGTCCAGCTGGGCAAGCTGCTGCCCCACGTCATACCCGCGCCCGCAGGCAACTCTCAGGGTGATGCCGAAATCGGCGTATTCATCCACCGCCATCCGCGCACCTTTGAGCACATCGTCAAAAAACTCGTTGCCCTCGGCGTTGACGATGATGCCGAAGGAGAGGTTTTTCCGCTGATAGGCCAGCGCTTTTCCCGCGCGGTTGGGGGTATACCCCATCTCCTCCGCGATCTCCAGGATCCGCTTTTCCACCTCCGGCCGGACGTTTCCGCGCCCGTTGAGCGCCCGGTCGACCGTTCCGCGGGAAACCCCGGCCAGTTCGGCGATCTGTTTTACCGTTACCGGCATAAGCCGCCTCCTTTCCCTATGGGTGATTGTGCACGAGCACTGTCTATTTTTATAGTAACACGTTTATAGCGGCGCGTCAAGGGTTTTCCCCTGCGGGAAACAGATTTTGTGCAGACGGAGACGGATTCTCTGCCGTCTTACGGCGCCGCGGGGAATAACCGGTTTTCCTTTTTTGCTTATATTTCGATAAACATCGAAAATAAATGTTGACAAACGTGAATACAGGTGATATTATGATGATATTCAAAGTATTTGGGAGGAGTGATTTGAATGTTATCGAAATTAGATGCCTATAAGCCGCTGCTTCGCCAGCGCGATTTTCTCGCAACCCTGGCCGGAAATACGGTTTCCCGGTTTGGCGATTCGATCGACTCGATCGCCTTTGCCTGGATTGTTTATCAGGTCACGGGCAGCGCGTCGCTGATGGCGCTGATCCTGGCGGTCAACTACCTGCCGACCATCCTGCTGCAGCCCTTTGCCGGGGTACTGTCCGAGCAGATGGACAAACGGCGGACGGTGATGGTCTGCGACGCGGTGCGGGGTGGGTTGATTTTGCTGATCGCGGCGCTGTACCGGATGGGGCTGCTCAGTGTCCCGATGCTTTTTGCAGTCACCCTTTTGCAGTCGGGCGTTGAAGCGCTGGAGATGCCGGCGGGAAGCGCCCTGACCGTCCGGCTGCTGCCGCAAAAGCTTTATACAGTCGGCGCGTCTCTGCGTGGAGCGGTTTCCCGGGCTGCGGAGCTGGTGGGACTGGCCTGCGCAGGCGGTATTGTGGCCGTATTGGGCGCACCGGCCGCCCTGCTGATCGACGCCGCGACCTTTTTTATCTGCTGCGGCTGCTACGGGCTTGTCCGGTACCGGGAGGAGAAAAGCGGCGGTGCGCAGGGGAAAAGCGGGGTACAGGGCTATTTTTCGATGCTCCGGGAGGGCGTCGCCTATGCGGTACATTCTCCCCTCATCCTCGCGCTGATGCTGCTGGGAATGATGATCAACCTTTTCCTGAACCCCATCAACAGTTTTTCCACCATCTACATTATTGACGATCTGCGCTTCGGCGAAACGATGGGCGCCGGTGTCCTGTCCGCCGCGAACGTCTGCCTGACCATAGGACTTGGGCTGGGCGCATTTGTCTATCCGTTTCTGGAAAAGAGCGTGGCAAGGCGAAAACTCCTGGTGGGGAGCGGGATGGGACTTGCTCTGACGCTTCTTATTATGAGCGTGCTGCCGCTGCTGCCGGAAATGTGGATGCGGGCAGCGCTGCTTTTCCTGGCGACGTTTCTCTGCGGGGGCTGCGCCGGAATCATCACGACGGTTTTCAGCGCCTCGTTTATGGAAGCGGTCGGGCAGCAGTATATGGCGCGGGTCAGCGGACTGATGAACGCAGGGCTCAGCTGTGCGCCCTGTCTGGGGTCTCTGTGCTGTTCCGGCCTGGCGGCGCTGCTGCCGGTACCGGCGCTCTTTGCCCTTTTCGGCGGCGCCGCGGCGGTATTTTTCCTGCTGACCCGCAGGATGCGCGGATTTCACAGCCTGTAACATCTTGCCGAAACGGCGATTTTGCGGTATAGTATAAGAGAACACTGATTGCTTGCAGCTCCCAAAAGGCAGAGAGCCGCATCCATCAGAACTTCCCCAAGGTAGAACGGAGGGATAACATGGGCAAGATACACTGCACCTTTTCCCATGAACCGAATATCTGTGTCGATACCGCGATGATTTTGACTGCGCTGCAGCAGGATAAGACTGACCCCGACAAACGGATGGGGCAGCCGAAAAGCTGGCTGCAAAACTTCCTGCAGACAGCCTATATAACGGAAGATACCGCCCGGCTGAAAGAAGATTTTGCCGTTCTGGACGCGCTTTTTTCGGATGTCGCGGACGCGGCCCGGCAGATTCCGGAGGAGCTTCTTTCCTATTATTTCACCTCTGCCGACCCGAGCCAGCTGTCGCCGGGCACTATTCTCGCCTGGATGGTTACGGTCGGGATGACGCCGGGAGATTTCCCGGAGGAGCGCCGGGAACAGGTGCAGGTCCGGACTGCGGTCTGCGTGCTGCCGGGAAACGACAACGCCGCCTTTGAACAGCTGCAGACTTTCCCGGAACTGATGCGGCTGCTGGCGGACGCGGATTTCCCTGCTGAGATAAAATGGATGGCCGCGGACGTCGCCATGCGCGCGCAGGAGATGGAGGAGGAGGTTTCCCGGCTGCTCACAGCGCCGATGGAAGCCTATAAACGGCACCTTCCCCGGCTGCAGCCGCTCTTTGACCGGGCGGTCGGAGAGATGGAGCGCCATCTGCGGGAAGCGCCTTCGCTGCAGGCGGTTCTGTCGGAACGGTACCATTTCGGCCTTGACAGCGAGGCGTTGACAATTATCCCCGGTGCCGGACAGTATAACGGGCTGTCCCTCTGGGCCGTGCCGGAGCTGATGCAAAACCCCGATGGGCTGTACTTTCATCTCGGCTGTATGTACGACGGACTGCTGGACAAGCGGACGGACAGCAATATCCCGCAGCAGCTGATTTCCCGCTGCAAGGCGCTGGACGACCGGCAGCGGCTGAAAATCCTCTGGGAGCTGCGCAGCGGGCCGCTGTGCGGAGCCGACCTCTGCGCCCTGACCGGGCTGTCTCCGGCGACTGTCTCCCACCATATGAACCTGCTGTGCCAGAATGACTTCGTGACGGTGGAGAAGCACGGTGTCCGGATCGAGTACCGCTTGTCGAAAGAAGGCACCAATCGGCTGCTGCGTCAGCTCCGCCAGCTTTTCGGCCTGTGAGCCGCCCACTATCATAATCAGAAAGGATTTTTCCCATGAACACCGCTGCCGCCCAAAATACCGCCAAAACCACCTCTGCCAAAAAAGCCGGGACAACCCTCCCGATGCCGATTCGTCTGCCGGTTTATCTGGCCGGGATGGTCATCCTCTGCTTCGGGATCGTCCTCAACACCAAGACCGGGATGGGCGTCGCCGCCATCAACTCGGTTCCTTACAGTGTCAGCCGGATCACCGGCCTGACTCTGGGCACCTGCACCTTCATCCTCTATTTTATTTTTATTATCGCCCAGCTGATCATCCGCCGAAGCTTTTCGCTCAAGATTATTCTGCAGTTCCCGATGGCGCTGCTGTTCGGACGGCTGGTCGACTTTTTCGATAACCTTCTAAACTTCATGGCAAAAGGGTATGTCGACGGGTTTTTGCTGCTGGCCGCAGCGATTCTGCTGACCGGCTTCGGCGTGACCCTGTCGGTCGGGATGGACCTGGTGCCCAACGCCGCCGACGGAATGGTCAATACCCTTGCATGGGCGGCAGGCTGGGAATTCGGCAAGATGAAATACACCTTCGATATCTCGATGATGTGCCTGACCTGCATCATTTCCCTTGTTTTCGCCCACCATATCATCGGCATCGGCCTGGGGACGGTGTTCTCCGCCCTGCTGATCGGACGGGCTGCGGGGATGTTTAAAAAGCTTCTGAAAAAGCCGCTGCAGCTCCAGTAAGGCAAAATTCGCCTTTTCATCCCGGCACTTTTGTGTTATAATAAAGGTGTAAAGACAGCTGTCCGAATCACAAGTTTCCCTTACGGGACTCTGATTCAAGGCTTTTCCCTTACGGGACAGCATGGAGGCGATAGGATCGATGGCATTGTCAGCATCGGCGCGTCGGGAACAGATTTTGGGTCTGCTCCGCCGCAGCAACGGGAAAATCATCAGCGCCAGCGCCATGGCGGCGCAGTTTAATGTTTCACGGCAGATCATTGTCGGTGATATCGCCCTTTTGCGGGCAGGCGGCGTTGATATCGTCTCTACGGCAAGGGGGTATCAGCTGCAGGGCGGCTCTGAAGGGATCGTCCGCACCATCTGCTGCCGCCATCGGGAGGACCAGCTGCTGGACGAGCTGTACACCATCGTCGACAACGGCGGCGCAGCGGTCGATATTTCGGTGGAGCATCCGGTCTACGGCGTTTTGTCGGCGCCGCTGCGGATTTTCTCCCGGTATGACGCCGATGAGCTGCAAAAGGCCCTGGCGGAGAAACACGCAGCGCCGCTCCTCACCCTGGCAGGCGGCGTCCACAGCCATACGGTTTCCTGCCCGAACGCAGAGTCCTTTGAACGGATCTGCCGGATCCTGCGGGAAAAGGGCATCCTCATCGAAGAAAACGGATAAACAGAAAATGCCTCCGGA
>CAMAJC010000060.1 GCA_945835425.1 uncultured Clostridia bacterium | reverse complement strand
GAGCCAGAGCGAGAATTCTCTTTTTCATTTCGAATTTCATCCTCCATAAATAGATTTGTCGTCCTTTTTCAGCTCCCAGGTGGAGCCGTTTCAGGGACATTACCTTGTGACATCCGTCAATCCGTAGTTGTTGGGGTAGCCACATCTTTTCGTGTGTCTCAAGGCTATGGCTAGATTATAGCAAAAAAAAAGCCCGCCGTAAAGCCCTTTTAGGCAATTTCGGCGGTTTTTTCTATATAGGGGGGTCTAAAAAACTTTTCTTGGAAATTATTTACAAATCGTAATTTTCGATGCAACAGATGAGCTTTTTTATGACACTTACTATATTTTGGAACTTTTTTCCAGTCCCCACTTTCACTCCGGCCCACCTTTTTTACAGGTATATAATAGCACATATTGAGGTCTTTTGCAAGGGGTTTTCGCAGATTTTGTGTGATTTTCAGCTGCGTATTATATAGAAGAAAAATTTCGGGTCTGACCGCTGGCCGCCAATAAACGCAGCCCATGCGCAAAATTGTCACAATAAACAAAAATCCTCTCATTTCTTTGGCGCTGCAAGGTATGCAGGCTGATTTTCGGCCGGTTTAGGTGAATTTTCCCTTGTTTTTTCCCTTAAAGGCGGCGTTTTGCATAGGAAAATGTGTAAAATCGTGTTATATTCGCCAAAAAATCTAGGATTTGTCCGCGATTTTGTCCAGGAGACGGGCGGAACTCCGCTTTGCTTCGCTGGTGGAATGGGCATAAACGTTCATCGTCGTATTGAGGTCCGCGTGGCCGAGAAGCTCCTGCACATCCTTCGGCGACGCACCTTCCTGCAGGAGGTTGGTCGTGTAGGTGTGGCGCAGCATATGAAAATGAAAATGCTCCATCCCCGGGAGCCTGCCCGCGATTTTTTTGCAGGTCTTCTCCACCAGGTCCGGCGATGTAAACGACCCGTCCTCCTTCCGGCAGACTAAATCCAAAAGGGCCGCGTCCTCCGGCAGCGGCTCCTCCGGTGGGAGAAGGCTGACTGCGTAGTGGCGGCGGCCCTTTTGGGTTATGATTCGGTAACAGCAGCGGAATCCCTGCGGCTGCGGCTGTGTTTTTGTTTCATGTTTATGTCCCCGGAGAATCCCCAGAAGCGTGTCCCCGAACGCGACGGTGCGGATTTTCCCGCGCTTGGCGGCTGACAGCTCGGTGCAGTGGATCGAGCCGTTGTAGCGGATGCTCCGGCGCACCGTCAGGCTCTGCTCCTTCAGGTCGACGTCCTGCCATGTCAGCGCGCACGCCTCCCCCAGCCGCAGCCCCGTATAATACGATATCTGCACCGGCAGCAGCGCCGGGTGCCCTTCCAGCTCGTCGCACAGGGCTAAAAACTGCTCGTGGGTCACGACCTCCTGCACCGTCTCCTCCGAGGCAAACAGCGCCGGCTCCTTCCGCCGCTCTTTGCGCGTGACGTACTGCATCGGGTTATGGGCAAGGAATTTTCCCGGAAAGACTGCGTAGCGGAACGCGCCCTGCAGCACCGCCTGGTATACCCGCACATAGCCGGTGCTCAGAAAGCACAGGCTGTCCAGATAGGTCTGCAGCATGTCCGAGGTGATGCTCCGCAGGCGCTTGCGGCCGATCGGGGTCTGCTTTATCCGGTTTACGACCCCCTGATATAACATCAGGGTGCCGTTGCTTTTGCTGCTGGCGCCCTGTTCCTCTATCCATATATCCAGTAGTTCTCCCAGCGTCATCCGGTCCGCCCGGAACCGCAGCCCGCCTTCCGCATAATCCGCCATTGCCCGCCGCAGCATCGTTTCCGTCTCCCACCGGCTCTCGCCGCCTGCAAATTCCCGCTGGATGCTCCGCCCGTTTTCGTCGGTCATGTAAAAGCGGTAGTACCAGTGGCCGCCGCGCTGCCGCACCGAACCCCGTCCCCGGCGCATAACCGGCCTGCCGTCCGAGGCTGCTGTCAGGAGGCTCACATAATTTTTCTGCATATCTTTATCATACAGGTGCAGCAGACAGTCCGCCATTGACCGCAGCCCGTTTACCGGTTCCCGCATCTCCCGCTGGAAAATCTGGTCGGCGATATCGGCGTTTTGGAGCTGGTACCGCGGCAGCGCGTCCCCCAGCCCTTCGTCCAGCTGTACGTCGCCGAGTGCCCGCAGCGCTTTCGCATAATGGGCCGCCAGAATGGAAAAGTAGTCGATAAAGCAGCACAGCACCCCGACCAGCACCGGCTGCTGCTCCTCGTCCAGGCAGGAGTTTTTCAGGCCCTGGAGAAAGCGGCCGGTGTGCTGGCTCAGCTGGCGCATATACTGGGCATAGAGTCCCCGCCGGGCTTTCGGCTGGAATGATTCCCGACCCAGCAGCCAGTCCGGGTCGGTGTCCAGCTGGTCCGCCAGCGAGATGATGAGATAGGTCTTTTTCGGGTTTATCCCCTCTGTCTCATACCGCCGGATGGTGGAGCCGCTGATGCCGACCCGCTCACCCAGCTGCCGCATCGACATCCCCATCTCCTGCCGCCTTTGCCGCACCCGCATGCCGATTTCTTTTGCCGCTGTTTTTTCCATTTGATTAACCTTTTCCATTCCAGACATCTCCTTTTTGCATCCACTATAGCACAGCCACCCTTCCCTCTCAATATTTTCTTGATGAAAACAGGGAATTGCGGCAAAATTTCGCTGATATGCGCAGATTTTGCACCCTTCCCGTGTACAAAAAGCGAAGGGAAAATGTTCCTCTTAAAAGGATGCCGACAAATAAACGAAACGGGCTGATGTGGTCGCATATCTCATAAACATGCGCAGCCCCTACAGAATGTGCAAAATTGTAGGGGCCGATGACCACATCGGCCCATTTATTCATAACAAAGACCTGTTTTCGGCCTTATATTCATTCCGCGCCGTGCAGCAGCTTTTCGACCGCCTCGACCACAGCCGCTTCGGTATCGTCCTTTTCGCGCCGGTTCTGCACAACTGCATCGGCATACTTGCAGTAGAGGTCGTAGCGCTGCTCCCGCAGACGGTATATCTTCTGCTGATCGTCCGCCACCAGCGGACGGTCGGACAGATCTTCGCCCAGGATTTCCTGCGGCGCCCGGTCCATGAACAGCACCAGCCCGTTCTCCTTCAGCGCCGCCATATTCTCTTCCCGCAGCACCACGCCGCCGCCGGTGGAGATAATGACGCCGGAAAGCTTGCCGCATTCCTTTGCGCACGCTGTCTCCATATCCCGGAACGTCTTCTCGCCGTCGGTGGCAAAGATATCGCTGATGCTGCGCCCGGCCTTTTTGACGATCTCCGCGTCCATATCCACCAGCGGCATCTGGTAACGCGCCGCGAGTCTCTTGCCGAAGGTGCTCTTTCCGCTGCCGGAAAGACCTATAAGTACAATATTTTTCATTTCTGTTGCCTCCATCATTCCATTTTCACACCCAGCTATTTTATCCTGTAGCGGCGACCTGCGGTCGCCACCAAATCTGCACAAGCCTAACTGTTTTCAAGAAAAAAACATCATGCTGTCGAGAAAGTCTCGAAAGTATATTGTAGCAACTTTTCGGGAAAGCACATTTGCATTTTTTCACGTATTTTCCCTGATGTGTCATCCTGAGCGACAGCGAAGGATCTTCGCGCTTGTAATTTTACACCCATTTTCTTTATAGGAACATAGTCAAAATGACGGCAACGCGTGGATTCTTCGGCTATGCCTCAGAATGACACCCGGGGAAGTATGCGAAATGCCAAAAGATATTGCTTTCCAATAAGTTTTGCTAAATACTTATCGACAAGCTGCTGTTTTCAAGAAGGAAACATCTGTCAAAGGATAAAAGCCGACTCTTTTCTTCTGTCGATGGCGACCGCAGGTCGCCGCTACAAATAAGAATCCCGAATCTATATATGAAAATCAGTTTGCTTCGTACTTTTTATAGTACCCCAGCACCCGCAAGGTCTGTGCAAAATCCGAGACTTCCTGCAAAATTTCCCGGATGCGGGCGTCGATGGTATCTGCCGAGAAGTCGATAAAGAAAAGGTACTCCCAGTTTTTATGGGCGACCGGCCGGGACTCGATTTTGAGCAGGTTGATTTTTTCCCGCGCAAAAATCGACAGCAGCCTGCACAGGGAACCGGGGATATGCGGCAGCGTCACCATCAGGGAGACTTTGTTGTTGTCCGGCGAGTGATGTACTTCCGGCGCGAGGATGACAAACCGGGTCTGGTTGATGTCCTTGAAATTGGTCTTTTCCTGCAAAATCGTGAGCCCATACAGCTCAGCGGCTCTGGCCGCAGCAATTGCCGCCACGTCTTTCCGCTCCGATTCAGCCACCATCTTGGCGGCGAATGCTGTATTGTACACCTCCGTCTGCTTCCAGGGATAGCGGGAGAGATATTCCCGCGACTGGGAAAGGCCCTGCTGATGGGAAAAGACCTCGGTGATATCGGCGATTGCCGTGCCGGACTTGGCCATCAGGCACTGAGACACCTCGATCGACTGCTCGCCGACGATATAAAAGCCGTATTCTGTGATCAGATCGTAGTTTGTAAGGATTGAGCCGGTGGAGCTGTTCTCAATCGGCAGCACCGCCCGATCGGCTTTCCCGTCCGCGACCGCCTGAAAAGCCGCCGCAAACGACCCGGTCGGCACCAGCTCGCAGACATCCTGCCATCTTTCCACGCCGTCCAGTCCGGCATAATACCGCACCGCGGCTTCTTCCGCAAAACATCCCGGCACGCCGGAATAAGCTACCTTTAGTTTCATCCTTATCCTCCTTTTGTTTAAGAGTGGAATGTGAAGAACTTTGATAAGTGTGGAGAGCTTTGATAAGAGTGGAGAGTGAAGAGTGGAGAGTGAAGTTATGGTGCGGCGCGGATCGCGCCGCAATTCAATGACGCCGTTCCCGCAAGGAAAATAAGTAATCACTGAAAACTCTGTTCCCGCACGTTTTTGTGTTTCGTTTCTGAGGCTAACTGAGCAGCTCATCATTCGAGCGGAGAGTCATGCAGGACATTTGCTTTCTGCCCTGCGTGAACAATACCATTAAAATCATGGCGCGAACCGCGCCATACCTTCACTCCACTCTTCACTCTCCACTCTTCAAATTACATTAGGCGTCAAGGAGCGCTTCCATGACGGAAAGGGCTGTTGCCGCTTCAAGGACGACGGTGGCGCGGGAAAGGATGCAGGGGTCGTGCCGTCCCTGGATGGTAAGCGGTGCGTTTTCGCCGGTCGCCATATTGACGGTCTGCTGTTCCCGGCTGATGGACGGAGTCGGTTTGACGGCTGCCTGGAAAACGATGGGCATGCCGTTTGAAATGCCGCCGAGGATGCCGCCGTTATAGTTGGTTGTCGTGACGACCTTGTCGCCCTCCATCCGCATGGCGTCGTTGACCTCGTGGCCATAAGCGCTGCCGAAGCCGAAGCCAAGACCGAATTCCAGTCCCTTGACCGCCGGGACAGCGAACACGTTTCTTGCAATGATCCCTTCGAGGCTTTCCCGGTCGGGCGAACCGATGCCCACCGGCATACCGGTCACGGCGATCTGGATGATGCCGCCGACCGAAGTGAGGTCCATGCGTGCCTGCTGAATGACCGCCTGCATCTTCTCTCCGGCCTCTTCCGAAATGGTCGGGAGCGTCCGGGCAGCAATCGTGTCAAATTGTTCCGGCTGCGGGTTGGTGAGATCAAAGGGTTCATCCCTTACGTCGCCGATTTGCAGCACATGGCCGCCGACGCGGATGCCCTTTTCCTTCAGCCAGAGCTTTGCGACCGCACCCGCAAATACCATCGGCGCCGTCAGCCTTCCGGAGAAGTGTCCGCCGCCGCGGTAGTCGTTGAAGCCGCCGTAGCGCACCTTACCGGTATAATCCGCGTGGGAAGGGCGCGCAAGGTCCTTGGTGCGGGTATAATCTCCCGAACGGGTATTTTCATTGCGGATCATGGCGCACAGCGGCGTGCCGGTCGTCCTGCCCTCAAAAACGCCGCTGATAATTTCGGGGATGTCTCCCTCGATGCGCGAGGTCGACAAACCACCCTTTTTCGCCTGCCGGCGTCTCATCTCCGACAAAATAAAATCCATATCGACCGGAATCCCCGACGGCAGGTTTTCGATCACCACGCCGATTCCCGGACCGTGGGATTCCCCAAAAATCGTATATTTCAGCTGCATAGCTTACCTTCCTTTGTTTTATTTTACCGCGCTTTTCCCGCCGAGGGCTGCGAAATCTTCCCAGAATGCGGGATAGGATTTGCCGACACATTCCGCGCCCAGCAGGGTCACATCATTTTTGCAGTTTGCCGCCGCCATCGCCGCGCTCATGGCGATTCTATGGTCGATGCAGCAGTCGACGATACCGCCGCCGGAAAGAGTTTTCTTTCCGTGGACGACGATGAAATCTGCGCCTTCCTCCACATCCGCACCGAGGGCCTTCAGCATTCGGCAGGTCACGGTGATCCGGTCGCTCTCTTTTATCCGCAGCCGTCCGGCGTTTACAAATCTTGTCTCCTGTCCATCCCGGAAGGCCGCTGCTGCCGCCAGCGCGGGAATCAGGTCGGGAATTTCCGAAGCGTCTACTTCGACCGCGCCAGCGGTCTGATAGCTTTCGAGGATGGCCTTTGCAGCCCGGTCGCCCTGCAGCGAATCTTCCCGCAGGCCGCGCAGCTTTATCTGCTCCTGTCCGGCGATGGAATTATACGCGAGGAAGAAGGCCGCCTGAGAATAGTCCCCTTCTACGGCGATATTCTGCGGGAGATAATGCTGTCCGGCAGGGATGATAAAGCGGGTATATCCGCCGCCCTCGTTTTCGACCTGCACGCCGAAGGTGCGCAGCGCCTGCATCGTCATATCTACATAGGCTTTCGACTCCAGATGGTCGGTAATGACGATCTCGCTCATGGTGCTGCCTTCTGCGGGAGCCAGCAGCGGCAGGGTGAACAGCAGCCCGGTGATAAACTGGGAGCTGACCTTTCCGCTGAGGGCGAATCTGCCGGGGGAAAGCTGTCCGCACACCGTGAGGATATCGCCGCGCAGGGTATGGCTGATGCCTTTTTCATCAAAGAGGTCAAAATAGGGCTGCAGCGGCCGCTGCATCAGCCGCCCATGTCCCGTAAAGGAGACCGGTTTTCCGCCCGACAGGGCCAGCGCCACCGGAATCATAAACCGCAAAGTCGACCCCGATTCGCCGCAGTCAATGACCGGGATGTCCGCAGCGGGCGTATATCCCCGGACGATGGCTGTGCCGCGCTCCGGCAGGGTGTACGACGCGCCCAGCGCCTTCACTGCCTCTAGCGTCGCGGTGATGTCCGCCGACAGGGAGAGGTTTTCGATTCTGCTCTCGCCCTCTGCCAGCGCCGCCGCAATGACCATCCGGTGACTCATGCTCTTGGAGGACGGGATGGTCAGTTCACCGGACAGTACCGACGGGCTGACAACCCGGTTTTGTTTCATCGGCATGATTTCGCCGCGCATCTTTTCATCCATCGGCATTTCCGGGGTCTTGTCTTTCTCCAGCACCCAGCGGACAAATTCCGCTCTGGGCATCTTCTGATAGTAGCTGTCGCCGATATCGCGGATGAAAACGGGGCTGATGTTGCCGCCGCTGCCCTTTTTATCGAAAGCAAGGGTGGCAGTGAGGGCCTCTTCCGGCACCTCTCCAGCATCCCAGGGCATTCCCTGCCGGATGAGCAGTTCCCGCAGCCGCGCCGCCAGTCCGGGACGGCAGGTTCCGTTCTGTTCGCCGACCCGCAGGATGGCGTACATTCCGCAGCAGACTGCTTCGCCGTGCATCCATTTCTCGTAATTCCCGAGCTTTTCATAGGCGTGGCCGATGGTGTGGCCGAAATTAAGGAGCATCCGTTCGCCGGTGTCGTGTTCATCGTTTTCGACGATTTTCCGCTTGCAGTCGCAGCAGGTGTAGATGATCTCGTCCATATAGGGACGGAGCGCATCCCGTCCGGAAATATGCTCCAACAGCCGCCACAGGGCCGGTTCCCGTATCATGCCGTATTTGACAACTTCTCCCATGCCGTCGAAGAAAACCCGGTCAGGGAGCGTCTCCAGCGTGTCGGAATCGATAAGCACCATCTTCGGCTGATAAAACAGCCCGGCGAGGTTTTTGCCCTGTTTGAGGTCGATGGCGACCTTGCCGCCCACCGAGGAATCCACCTGGGAAAGGAGGGTCGTCGGAATCTGAACATAAGGGACGCCGCGCAGAACGCTTCCCGCGGCAAATCCGCCCATGTCCCCGGTAACGCCGCCGCCGAGGGTGATGACCAGGTCGGTGCGGGTCAGGGTAAAGGGTTCGGACGAAAGCAGGCCGTCATAAAGCTGTTCCAAAACGGCGAGATTTTTGCTCTGTTCACCTGCCGGGAAAACGACCCGTTTTGTCTCAAAACCGGCGGCATGAAGGGACGCTTCCAGCTTGTCCCCGTACAGCGGCGCGACGTTTGAGTCGGTGATGATGGCGATCCGTTTGCCGCTGTAAACAGTGCGGATCATTTCGCCCGCTCTTTCCAGCAGCCCCCGCTCGATTTGGATATCATAACTGCGCCCTTCACTTAAAGCAACGTGCAGTGTCTTCATACTATTTCCATCCTTTGTTCAGATAAATAAAAACGCCCGCAGCCCCTTAAAGGCCCTGCAGGCGTACCGTTTCTGTGTCCCGACATTCCGTCTGTCCGCACAGCAAATAAACCGCGTTTACTCAGCGCTTTGCGCCCGGCGGTTTACGGCAGCCTGACTGCCATGCTGCTAAATCGTTTGGTGAGACGGATTGTTTTCATAGCGT
>CAMAJC010000059.1 GCA_945835425.1 uncultured Clostridia bacterium | reverse complement strand
GAGGGCATGGTCATGCCGGCTTATTACGGCGAGACCGCCAACGCCTGCGCCCTCGACCGGTGCATGGCCCACTGCCGCGAGATGTTTCACTGGGACGAAAAGTACCCCGTCCGGGATATGGGCAACGGCAAGGTCCGCACGGCCGGCGTCGCCATGGCCATGCAGGGCTCCTGTATCTCCCATGTGGACGTCGGCTCCGCGACGGTCAAGCTCAGCGAGGACGGCGGCTATAACCTCATAATCGGCGCCGCCGACATGGGCACCGGCTGCGACACCATCCTCTCCCAGATGGTCGCCGAGTGCATGGACTGCTCGGTCGATGATGTGGCCGTCTTCGGCGCCGACACCGACGCTTCGCCCTACGACTCCGGCTCCTACGCCTCCTCCACCACCTATATCACCGGCAAAGCGGTCGAGATGGCCTGCGACAAGCTGAAAAAACAAATCTGCTCCATTGCGGCGGAGATGATGGGCTGCGACGCTTCGGAGGTTGCCTTTGAAGGGCGGCAGGTGCGCCGTGTGGGCACCGGTGAGACCCGCAGCCTGACCGATATCGCCTACAAGGCACAGGTGGGCAGCGAACAGGCCGCCGAAGCCACCGCGACCCATTCCTCACCTGTTTCGCCGCCGCCTTATATGGTCGGCATGGTGGAGATCGAGCTGGACAAGCGTACGGGGCAGGTCACGGTGCTGGACTATATGGCGGTCGTCGACTGCGGCATCCCCATCAACCCTGCCCTGGCCCGGATTCAGGCCGAGGGCGGCATCGTCCAGGGCATCGGCCACACCCTGATGGAAAACGTCACCTACAACGCCGAGGGCCGTCCCATCGAGTCCTCCTTTATGCAGTATAAGCTCCCGACCCGTCTGGATATGGGCAACCTCCGGGTGGAATTTGAGCAGAGCTACGAGCCGACCGGGCCGTTCGGCGCCAAATCCATCGGCGAAATCGTCATCAATACCCCTGCGCCTGCCCTTGCCCACGCGATCTACCGCGCAACCGGCGTATGGCACCGGGAACTGCCCATCACCCCGGAAGAGATCGCCATGTCCCGTCCGGAGGAATAACATCCACCTGTATCAGCGGTTCGGTGGCGGTCAAAGACCGCCGCTACAACCGTAAATATGACATTCAATATGCAAAAAGGTTCCCTGCCGCTTCAATGTGACAGGGAACCTTTTTTATCCGGAAAAAGAAAAACGGACGTACAAAAAGGTACGTCCGCTCATTTTGGAGCAGATGACGGGAATCGAACCCGCGTGTCCAGCTTGGGAAGCTGGCGTTCTGCCATTGAACTACATCTGCACAGTGACTATATTATATAACCATCGGCCGGTTTTGTCAAGGGCTGCCATAAAAAATTCACAGGCGCACCCATAGAAGCTCCCTTTCGACAAACAGCACCATCAAACAACTGTAACTTTTTTCTGAAAAACTGGACAGTTCGGGAAGAAAGATGTATAATATAGTATGTATTTATTGCGTTAGAAGGCAAAATCTGCTTTTTTCCGCCTCCGTCGGGAAAACACACAAAAAACACAGGTTTCTTTATTGCGTTAAAAGGCAAAACTCTGACGAAAGGAATGTATATGAATATGGAAATCAAAGAGGTCGCCGCCCTGGCGGAAAAACTCCGGGGCAATGTGTCAAAAGTCATTATCGGCAAGGACGACGTCATCGACAAGGTCACCCTCTGCCTCTTCTGCGGCGGTCATATCCTGCTGGAGGATATCCCCGGCACCGGCAAGACCACCATGGCCAAGGCCTTTGCCCGCTCCCTCTCCTGCGATTTTGCCCGCGTCCAGTTCACCCCGGACCTGCTGCCGAGCGAACTGACCGGCATCAACTACTACAATCAGAAGGAGTCCGAGTTCGAGTTTAAGCCCGGAAGCGTCTTTACCAACATCCTCCTCGGCGACGAAATCAACCGCGCGACACCCCGCACCCAGTCCTCCCTGCTGGAATGCATGGAAGAGGGCCAGGTCTCGGTGGACGGCAAGACCTACACCCTCGCAAAACCCTTCCTCGTTATCGCCACCCAGAACCCCGTCGAAATCCAGGGCACCTTCCCGCTGCCGGAAGCGCAGCTCGACCGGTTCTTTATGCGGCTGTCGATGGGCTACCCGGACGGCGACGCCGAAAGCCGGATGCTGTTAAATCTCGCTGAAAGCCACCCTGTCGAGGCCGTCGAGCCGGTCGCGACCGGTGAAGATATCCTCGCAGCACAGGCCGCTGTCCGCAAAGTCAAAGTCAGCGAAGCCGTCCGCAAATACATCGTCTCCATCGCCGACGCGACCCGTCATTCCGATAAAGTCAAGCTCGGCGTTTCTCCCCGCGGCACCCTCGCTCTGATGCGCGCTTCCCAGGCAAAGGCCGCCGCATCCGGCCGCGATTACGTCCTGCCGGATGACGTCAAAGCCGTCGCGCTGGACGTCCTCTGTCACCGTATCATCTGCAAGGGCTTCTCCATTTCCCAGTCCACCTCCGCTCCCGCAGAGGTTCTCGGCGTCATCCTGAACCAGCTGCCGGTACCGAAGGAAAATTAATGAATAATGAATAGTGAAGAATGAATAATGAATAATTAAGGTATTCGCCTGCGGCGAATGGATTGAATGACCTGTTCACCACCGGCAGATTCGTGCTTAACCGGCGGAACAGGCAAGCCAGTTCCCTACAGTTATTCCGGCAGATGTTTGTATTCTGTACACGTACATATTTGTAGGGAACGGATTCTTCCGTTCCGTGTTCCAAGTTTTCGCTACACATCCGTTTATACAAAACCGGCCATAGACATCAACGAGCGTGAATCAATGTCCGAAGACTGCGAGCCTGACGAGCAGTCTCGCCCAGGTTGGAACGGACATCCACGGCCGCGGCGAATAAAAAGCGGTCCGTGACCGCCCGGCGCGTTCGCCCGATTTATGTTTCTCCGGGCCGAGCGGATTGCGGAGCAGAATGCGACTCGATGTCCTGTTGGACATCACGCGAACAAGAAAGTTTTTGCCAAGCTTTTTTCAAAAAGCTTGAGAAAGGAAAAAATGGAGTTTATTGCGATTACGGCGGTGATATTGGGGTTATTTTTTCTCCAGAACCAGCTGTATAAGAGCTACGCTTTTAAGAACCTGGAATATCACTGCACCCTCTCGACCAATGAATGTTACGAGGGAGACGAGATCGAGCTGGTCGAGGAGATCGTCAACAAGAAATGGCTTCCGCTGCCATGGCTGAAAGCGGAGATCACCACATCCCGCTGGCTGTCCTTTGCAGGCGCACAGTCAGCCGTATCCGACCACACCCGCTTTGTCCCCAGCTTCTTTTCGGTCAAGGGCTATTCGCGGGTCACAAGACGCTGGAAGGTAAAATGCCTCAAACGCGGCGATTTCGGCATTGAACAGGTCGTCCTGATCACGACCGACCTGCTGGGGTACTCCAACCTCTCGATGCCCGGAGACGCCGGCGCACGGGTGCTGGTGCTGCCCAGAGCCATCGAGAGCGACGAGATCACCGTCACGCCGCGCTACTTAAACGGCGATATCATGGTCCGCCGGCAGCTGCTCGACGACCCCTTTTACATCAGCGGCGTCCGGGAATACACCGGCCACGAGCCGATGAGCCGCATCCATTGGCTGGCCACCGCCAGACAGCAGCAGATCATGGTCTACAACAACGACTACACCTCCCGGCAGAGCGTCACTATCATCCTCAATATGCAGTCCCGTCCGTCCGAACACCTGGAGGTCGTCGACGAGACCCGGATGGAAAACGGCATCCGGCTCTGCGCAGGGCTGTTCAAAACCACCCTCTCCGGTATGCCGATGCGGTTTATGAGTAACTGCACCACCGACAATTCCCGCACCACCACCGTCACCGGCGAATACTGGGGCGAAGAATACGAGGTAGGGCTACTCGAACTCCTGGCAAGGCTGCAGCTGCGCTCCACCGAGGATTTCGGCAACTACCTGGCCGGAATCACCTCCGGCATCACCTCCACCGATATCGTCATTGTCAGCGCCTTCCTTTCGGTGCCGATGCTGGAATTTGCCGAAGGGAAAAAGCGGCTGGGCTCCCATGTCCGTTTCTTCATTCTGGGGCCGATCCCGGAGGAGCTGGACTATACCGGCTTTGACGTCGTGCCCTGCGTCATCGATGAATCGGAGGGCAGAAGGGTGCTGCGGGAAACCGAGGAAAAGATGCAGAGAAGCGCTGAAGCCGAAGCGGAAAAGGAGGCGGCAGTCTAAATGGACAAAACAAAGAAAAAACCTGCCGTCAACCGCCTGCTGCCGGTCTTTTACTGGATGTCCCTGTGCGGGATTCCCTTTGTCATGCTGCCGGTCGTGTACTTTGCCTGCGCCGTTTCCATCACAGGCGGCGAAGGCTTTACCGGCCATGACCCGAACCTTTCCCGGATGCTCGTGCTCTTTGCGGAGAACCTTCTGGGCGGAATCCTCTGCGCCCTGCTGACCCTCCTCGGCGGCAAGATTCGGGACAAGGACCCGGACAACGCAAAACTAACCCTCACCGCCAATATCCTGATGGCCGTGGGGATCATTCTGGAGCTTATCGCCCATACCCTCTTAAACTTTGCCCTCACAGCGGAGTTTTTCATCACCGCTATAGCCCTCATCGTCACCTACATCCTCGTCTGGAAAAAAGCCTACCATTCCTACGGCAGCATCGTCGACAAGGGCATCCTTGCCGCCTACTGCATTATCGCGGCGATCGTCGTCGTGTTTTTCTGGGGGATGAAGGTGCAGTATTCCCGGATGGCGATGGTCTGGGGTCTGTTTTATCTGGCGATCTGCTACGCCCTGACCCAGAACCAGTCCAACATCGACTTCATGATGGCGAGACGCAAACATAAAATGGAGCATCTGCCGGGCGTTGTGCGCCAGAGGAGCCTCACGCTGACCCTGGGCGTGCTGGCGGCGGTGCTGGTCTGCATCCTGCTGACGCCGCAGATCACCTGGCTGTTTGGCCAGTGCTTAAACGCGATCAAGGTCATCCTGCTCGGCATCCTGCGGTTTCTCTGGAGCCTGATTCCCGAGAGCGAGCCTTCCGAGGAGGTCGAAGAGGCGGCTGCCGGCGGTCCGGGCGATATGGGCGGCATGGGCGCTGCCGAAGACGGCAGTCCGCTCTGGGACTACATTCTGTGGCCGCTGATCATCCTCGGCGCCATCTGGCTCATCTACACCTACCGCGACAGCATCATGCGCTGGTGGATCACCCTCTGGCGCACCCTGCGGACAAAAATCCGCGGCGCTCTCTTCTCCGCACCCAAACGCGCCCGCATTACCGGCGGCGGCGAGGGCGATTACGAAGACGAGGTCGTCGAGCTGTCCGCCATGGAGGTCAAGGAGGAGCTGCGGAAAGACGTCTTCAAGCCCCGTCAGTGGAAACGCGACCTCAAAGCCTGGCGCACTATGGAAAACGGCGAGGAAAAGTACCGCCGCGGCTACCAGCTGGCTTTGAGTTGGCTTTCATGGCGAAAGGTGCCGCTGCTGCCCAGCGATACCCCGCTGGAGGTGCTGGAAAAGGCGAAAAAGGTCCTCTCCGAGGCGGAATGGGCCGCCGTCACCGATTGGTATAATCAGATCCGCTACGGCGAACCGGAAACCTTCCCTGCCCAGGCAATGCAGCCCTTGACCCGGGCGCTGGAATATATGGAAAAAGCAAAATAATAAAGGAAACTGCCGGGATGAAAATTTGTTTCGTCCCGGTTTTCAGCTTGTCGATAAAGTCGGCAAGGAATCAAACGTAACGACTATTTGCATGTAGCGGCGGTCTTTGACCGCCACCGAATTTGTACAAATCTATTTAATCTATACGCATAAGATACTGGATGTTTAGCTGCTGTCGGTGGCGACCGCAGGTCGCCGCTACAACTGAGAATCATCAACAGATTACCTTTTTCTACAGCCTGACCGGGATGAGTGTTCTTCCCGGCTTTTTTATGTTTACAGATGTCGCACCCACCCATTCAATCATGGCGCGATCCGCGCCATACCATAATTATTCATTTTTCATTATTCATTCTTCATTATTCACTAACAAAAAAGGCGAACCCACCCGGATCCGCCTTCCATCGATTTATTCTTCCCGTGCGAGCCTGTCCAGCAGCACTCTGGAAAACAGCCCGCAGGCTGCCGCCTCATAAGGCAGCAGGAATATGAGCGGCACCAGCAGTACCCCCAGCAGCGCCAGCGGGATAAAGGACAAAAGCATCGCAAACAGTTCGCTCCGTTCCCCTTTGGTCGCCTTGGCCGAGAGGGACAGGGCGGAAAATACGCCCACCTGCTCATCCATCGCCAGAATAAACGGCGCCGGGATATACCGCGTCATGAACGCCATCGCCGCCAATACCCCCAGCAGCACCAGCATCGCGCCCAGCAGCACCAGCGCCAGCCGCAATAAAGCGTCGGTTCCGCTGCTGCCGCCCATCCTTCCTGCCGTCCACAACGCCATCGCGCCCGGCAGGCAGCAGAGCGCCGTCATAACCAGCCCGAGAAACTGCAGCGCCAGTATCATCAAAAAGCTGCGCAGAAAGCTTTTTACGCTCTGCATCGGCTCAAAAATGACCGCCAGCACCGGCTCCTCCCCGGAGGTCATCTGAAAAATGAACTTCAGATACCCCAGCATCAGCGGGCAGAGGACAAACTCCGCCAGCAAGAAGACGAGGATGTCAAAGCTCATCTGCAGCGGGTCAAGGGCCAGCGTCCTGACCGCCCTTTTCCACTGTACCGCTTTCACCGAAAGCCCCAAAAAATCCGCCAGCAGGTTTCTCCCCAGCCAGAAGACCGCCGCGACTCCCATCAAAAACAGCACCCCTGCCGCCGCTTTCGCCCAGCGTCCCGACAGGCACCGGCGCGCATCCCGGCGGATCTGTTTATACAGCCGCATGGGTCGGGACGGCATCTGCTCCAGCGGCTCGTCCGGCACTTCGCCAAAGGGCGCGTCAAACGGCCCGTCAAAGCCGCTGTCCGGCTCCATTGAGGGCTCCGTTGAGGGCTCCGTTGAGGGCACAGCGGAAGGTTCCGCCGCTTTTTGTTTAAAGAAGGGCATAGACCCACTTCCTTTCGTTACTCGGCGTCGCGCTCACCCACATCGTAAATGCCGTAGGGCGATGGCTCGCTCCGGTCGTCTTTGTGGTAAGGGATCGGGTCGACGACCTCAAAAACCTCGGCGCGCTGCCACATCGACGCGGTGATCAGGGCGGTAAAGCCCTCTCCCGGCTCCGCTTTCCAGCGCAGCGGCTCCCGTTTGGGGTAGCCGTACCGGGCCAGCAGGTTCATCAGGATGCCGCTGTGGCAGATCAGCGCCGCTTCGGTAATCCGGTTGCGCATCATGTCATTGAGGACCTCCGCGAAACCTTCGGCGCAGCGGTTCTGGAAAACGGTGCGGTCCTCACCGCCGAGCGGCGCATCCCGCATCCCGCTGTCCGACCAGGCTTTAAACGCCTCCGTCCCGGCGATCTCGGCGACCGTCTTGTTTTCAAAGACGCCGAAAGAGTATTCCCGGAGCTTTGGAACCATCACCGGGGTCATATCCGGGTAGAGTATCCCGGCAGTTTCGGTGCAGCGCTTAAGCGGCGGCGAATAGACCCGGCCGACATTCGGGTACTCGCGGGTTTTGGCCAGTTTTTTCAGCTGCTCCCTGCCCTCTTTGCAGAGCGGCAGGTCGGTCGAGCCAATGTATCTGCCGTCCAGGTTTCCCTCTGTCAGGCCGTGGCGGATCATGTACAGTTTATAGGTAATCATATTTATCATTCCTTTGTCTGTCTCTCTATGGAAGCGTTAATTTACTTGGCTTTGTTTCCTTTCGGAAACGTGAAAAGCCTTAAATCAGGACTTCCCTATTATATTATACCGCAAGCCGCCGCGGAATCCAACGGAATATCCAAAAATTCAGGAATAATTCACAACAACATCGCCAAAAATCGTCGAATTTTGCGAAACCTCTTTACAAATTGTAGCGGTTGATTTATAATTTACAGTGCGTTAAGCTGACATTTAGGGGAATATTCTCCCCTTTTTTTAACAGCAATGTGAAGTCCGGCCGTAAAAAACCGGAAAATCGGCAGATTCCTCCTGTGCGCGGGCGGGTCTCGCAGGGAGGGTGAGTGCGTGAACAATGATTTTCCCAGAATCCTGACGCTGCTGCGGAAGGAGCGCGGGATCAGCCAGAAACAGGCTGCTGCGCAGCTGGGCGTCTCCCAGGCGCTGCTCTCCCATTATGAAAAGGGCATCCGGGAATGCGGGCTGGACTTTGTCGTCCGGGTAGCGGAGTTTTACGGTGTGTCCTGCGATTATCTTCTGGGGCGCTCTCCCGACCCGGGACGGAAGGAACCGGCGCCGCCGGATATCCCGACGGTTTCGGAAGATGAAGACCGCCATGGCGCGCTTTTGTCGGCGATGCGGATGCTCCTCTCAATGTCCGACCGGATTGGCAGCGAAAAGCTGTCCGGGTATGTGGAATCCTTCCTGAAGGCGGCGGTCTACCGGATGTTCCGGCAGGTCTACCGGGTCAATCCCCGCAACGAGGAGTCCCTTTTCACCGTCCCTGCACCCCGGGCTGATCTGCGGGCTGCGCAGCAGATGGAGGAAGCGGTGACCGAGACGGAAATCCTCTCCCAGGACCTCTGCGGCGAACGGCTTTTAACTGCCGGGCAGCGGGAACAGGCGGCTCTGACGACCGAGCTGCTCACCTCCCTCTACGGCGAAGACGGCAGCGAAATGCTCCGTTTAATTCATGAACAGGAAGAAAAACTGAAACGATAAGCTGTCACGGGTA
>CAMAJC010000058.1 GCA_945835425.1 uncultured Clostridia bacterium | reverse complement strand
GTGCAGACCGACGACCTCATCGTCTTTCGGAGTTTGGGCTACGAAGAGGTGATCGTCGCCTATAAGGAGCTGGAGCAGGAGGGTGCGCTGACCGTACGGGTCTATGAGCAGAGCCATTTTTCCTCCCTGCCGGAGCTGCGAAGCTTTATCGAAAAAGGGTACAAAACCGGCGTCGGCGACGCGCTGTTCAAAATCGGGCCGCTGAAGCTGATGAGCGACGGCTCCCTGGGCGCACGCACCGCTTTTCTGCGGGAGGATTATGCCGACGCGCCGGGTGAGCGCGGGCTTTCGGTGTTTGACCAGCAGACGCTGGACGAACTTGTTTCCTATGCCCACAAAGAGGGAATGCAGATCGCTATCCATTCGATCGGTGACGGGAGCCTTGATCAGGTGCTGACGGCCTACGAGCGGGCCTTTGCCGCTTTCCCGCGGGAAGACCACCGCAGCGGCGTCGTCCATGTCCAGATCACCCACCCGGAACAGCTGGACAAGATGCGGGATTTATCCCTCGTCGCTTATATCCAGTCGATCTTTCTGGATTATGATATTCATATTGTGTCCGCAAGGGTCGGGGAAGAGCTGGCCTCCACCAGCTACGCTTTCCATTCGATGAAAACGCGCGGCATCCCCACCTCCAACGGCACCGACTGCCCGGTCGAGCGCCCCGACCCCATGCGCGGGATTCAGTGCGCTGTGACCCGCTGCACCCTGCGCGATTATTTGGGGCCGTACTGCCCGCAGGAAGCGATGACCGTCGAGGAAGCGCTGCAGTCCTACACTTCTGCCGGTGCATATGCCTCTTTTGAGGAAAAGGTCAAAGGACAGATCGCGCCCGGTATGCTGGCGGATTTTGTCATATTAAGCGGCAATCCTTTCGATACACCCGCAGACCGGCTGGGCGAAATCACGGCGCTGGCGACCTACCTCGGCGGCGAATGTGTTTTCCGGGCGGATAAATAAATATATGCACAATAGTGCGCAATGCTGCTGTGTGTACAGCCAGATATGTTTTTGTCAGTATATTTCGGCGACAGCTTGTCGAAAAAGTTAACTATGCAAAACCTTCCCGTCTTTATGGATAAAGGTTTGGGGTCCAGCCCTTTTTCCAAAGGGCTGGCGGATTCCAAAGGCAGCGCCTTTGGTCGTCCATCGCAATGGACGAAATCCCCTTTGCGTAGCGCGCTCGGCAGGGGGTGAATTGTCAAAATAGTCCGGCGGACTGTTTTGACAAGAGGGGGCGGCCTGCAAGTGAGGCCGCCCCCTGAGAACCTTCCGATAAGCACTCGCGTTTCAGAAAAGCATAAAATGTGAGTTTTTCTACAGCCTGCGGGGACAGCAATCTGTCCCTATTTTCATTTCCGCCAGCCATTTCCTGCGGGAAAGAGTTGTCACCGGGCGGAAAATCTGCTACAATAAAGGCAGTAAAGGGAGCCTGCGGGCTGCATGGCAAGTGACAAGGAAGGGAAGGATTTTATGAAACGCAAGGATTACATCAGCTGGGACGAATATTTTATGGGCGTAGCGCTGCTGGCGGCGCGCCGTTCCAAGGACCCCAACACCCAGGTCGGCGCCTGTATCGTCAGCCCGGACAATATCATCCTGTCGACCGGCTACAACGGCTTCCCGGCCGGATGTTCTGACGACGAATATCCCTGGGCGCGGGAAGGCGAGGAGACCAAGTACCCCTATGTCGTTCACGCGGAACTGAACGCTATCTTAAACAGCAGCGGCAAGTCGCTCCACGGCGCACGGATTTATGTCGCCCTGTTCCCCTGCAACGAGTGCGCCAAAGCGATCATCCAGTCGGGCATCAAAGAGGTCGTTTACCTCTCGGACAAATACAGCGACGCGCCCATGACCATCGCGTCCAAGCGGATGCTTCGCTCGGCAGGCGTCGCCATGCGGCAGCTGAAAACCGATCTGGACAGCGTAACCCTTTCTTTTAAATTGGGAGACAAGGGATAACAGCGGGGGACTGAACATGAAACTGAATGAACAGCGGATCACCGACACTTTTGTCCGGCTGACCGCGATTGATTCGCCGAGCTACCGGGAGCGCCGGATGGCCGATTATTTAATGGCGGTTTATGAGGAGCTGGGCGTCACCCTTGCGGAGGACGATACTGCGCCCCTTTTCGGCGGCAATGCGGGCAACCTTTTCGGCCGCGTCCCGGGGACGATTCCCGGCGCGCCGATCCTCTTTTCGGGGCATATGGACACGGTCGACCCGGCCTGCGGGAAAAAGGCCATTGTCCATCCGGACGGGAAAATCACCAGCGACGGGACGACCGTACTGGGCGCCGATGACGTCGGCTGCCTGACGGCGGTGCTGGAGGCGGTGCGGTATTTAAAGGAAACCGGCACGCCGCACCGGGAACTGGAACTGATGTTTTCCCCCGGCGAAGAGCATTTTTCCGAGGGCACCAGGCGGTTTGACTTTACGAAATCGCGAGCGAAGCTGGGGTATGTGTTCGACCTGACTGGGCCGATGGGGACGGCTGCGCTGCAGGCTCCGGGCAGCTGTCATTTCTGGCTGACCGTCCACGGCAAAGCTGCCCACGCGGGCTTTGCGCCGGAGGACGGCATCCACGCCATCGCCATCGCCGCTGACGCGATTAGTCACCTGACCTTCGGCCACACCGACCCGGTGACGACCGTCAACATCGGCCGGATAAACGGCGGCCTGATGACCAATATCATCCCCGAAAGCTGTGAGGTCGAGGGCGAAATCCGCTCCTATGAGGACGAAAAAATCCAGTATGAGCTGGACAAGATTCTCGACACCTTCAAAAAGGCCGCGGCGGACAAGGGCGGCAGCATCACCCACAAGGTCGAGTGGTGCTACAAGGCGCTGAACACGAAAAAAGACAGCCCGGCGGTAGCCTTTTATGAGCGGGCCTGCGAAAAAATCGGCCTGCCGGTTCGGCTCACCGGGACTTTCGGCATGAGCGACTGCAACCATTTCCCGCAGCACGGCATTGAAGGCATCGTCGTCGCCTCCGCCATGCAGCAGTGCCATTCCACCGCCGAGTACACGACGGTGCAGGACCTCGTAAAGCTGACCGAGCTGATCATCACCCTGATGACTCAGGAGGATGCGGAGTGAAGCCGGTTTATCTTCTCTGGCAATGGCTGTGGGGACTGCCGCAGAATCTCGCGGGGCTGTGCCTCATGCTGCGCCATCGGAAGGAGCGGCATGTCTGGTACCACGGCTCTTATATGACCTTTTTCCACACCTGGTGCGGCGGCGTGTCCCTAGGGATGTTCACTTTCGTCTCGGAATATGACGAGCGGATGCAAGAAGCCTTTGCCCGGGAAGGGAGCCGCCTGACCGAAAGCTATCACCGGCAGCTGATGGTTCATGAATACGGCCATACGATCCAGTCGCTGCTGTTGGGACCGCTTTACCTGCTGGCGGTCGGATTGCCGTCAATGGTCTGGTGCCGGTCGGGGAAATGCAGGCGTTACCGGGCAGAGAAGGGTGTCTCCTACTATGATTTCTGGTGCGAAAAATGGGCCAACACCCTCGGCGAAAAGGTGACGGGCGAATATCTCTGGTCGGACAAAACTAAGCAGAAATAAACAGGAAAATGAAAGTCCGCTGTGCTATACTGAAAGCGTAGGCGCAGCGGGCTATTTTTTGTTATGTTCAGTTTGCCTTTTCAAGGACTAGCTGCTCAGCAATCCGCCGGGCCTGCTGCTGCGTGACCAGACCGGCATCCAGATCAAAGGCCACAAAAGTCCCCGTTTCCCGGTCATAAGCGACCACGCCGCGGTTTATCTGCCCGTCGGGGTAGCGGTCGGAGATGCCGGGCGCGTAATAGACGTCCACCAGGGCGCTTTCGCCGGTTTCCCACGTCCGTACAGCCTCATAACTGTCCCGGACGGCAAACTGGTAATCGTTTCCGAGGGCAATCTGGCTGTAAACCGCCATCGGGTCGTCCGTTTCGTCCGCTTCCTGCGGGATGATGTTGTAGCCGAGCGTCCCGATGAGGGCGTCGCCGTCGTAAATATCCACCCGCGACCAGGCGCCGCTTAACAAAAGGGAATCCTCCCCGGCCTTTCGCAGCTCCCACTCTGCCGCATGCGGAAAGGACACCCGGACCTGCCGCGCGAAAATTTCGGCGTTATAGGCGGTCTTTTCATCCTCATAATACGGGAAGGTCAGGCTGGTCGTCCTCGTGCCGCCTGCCACGGGATTTGTGATGCAGACGGCACCCACCGCGATAACCAGCAGGGCCGCGGCGATCAGCACCCATCGCGCCGGCTTTTTGCAGCGGAGGACGTTTTTGATGCGCATTTTTATGTTTCCTTCCCCGAAAGCCGGCGGCGCAGGAAACCGTCTGCGCCCTGCGGAGAGTCGCAGCAGGGTATCCGCATAATCAGCAGAAGACCCCGTGTTTAGCTTTCGCACTACTGCCTCGTCGCAGGACATCTCCATATCCCGTTCCGAGAGGAGAAACGCAGCCCACACAAAGGGATTGAACCAGTGAAGTGCCAGGGCGATAAAGCCCAGCAGCCGCGTCAGATGGTCCAGCCGCCGGATATGGGTCTGTTCATGGAGGATGATGATCGCCTGCTCCGCTTCGGACAGCCCGGACGGCAGGTAAATTTTCGGCCGGATGATCCCCAGTACAAAAGGCGAGGGGATATGGTCGGCGAGATAGATATTGCCTTGCAGCTTTACCCGTCCTACCAGCCTGCGCCGGAGCAGCAGCACCGAAACGCCGCCGTACAGCAGCACCGCCGCACACCCGCAGAGCCAGAGGAGCACGACGGGCTGAAAAGTAACCTGCGGCTGGCCCGGTCCCTGCGCCAGGGAAACGGCTGCGGCATTGTCCGCCGGGAGCGAAACCTGCGGATAGACGGTCTGCCCGGGGTCATTGGAAATGAACACGGCCGTAATCCCGTCGGACGCGCGCACAAAGGGCGACAGCGCGGAAAACCGCGCCGGCAGCGACACCGGGCAGAGCAGCCGGAAAAGCGCCGTCCCCCAAAGGGCATAGGAAAATACCTTCGGCGCTTTCCGGAGCGGAACCCGGCAGAGCATCACCACGAGAATCACAATGCTCCCGGCCAGGCTCATATTGATGATAGTCATCAGGAACCCCATACCCTCACCCCTCCCGGCTGCGGTCGATCAGCTCCTGCAGCTGGCGTACCTCGTCCTCCGACAGGCGCTTGCGGCTGGAAAAGGCCGCCAGAAACCGCGGCAGCGACCCGTCAAAGGTCTCCTCGATAAACTTCTCGCTTTGCAGGGCCTTGAACTGTTCCCGGCTCATTTTGGCTTTGACCAGTCCGCCGCTGTTTTCAAAGATGCCGCGCTGGCAGAGTCGGCGGAGCATCGTATAGGTCGTCGATTTTTTCCAGTCAAGCTCTTTCTCGCAGAGCTTCACCAGTTCCCCCGACGATACCGGCTGATGCTCCCAGATCAGGTCGGCAAACCGCGTCTCGATTTCCCCCAGTTGATAGTCTTTCATCACAATACCTCCCATTTGGTTTAATGACATTAAACCTTGTTCTTACCTTTAGTTTAACGTCGTTAGACCGATTTGTCAAGGTGTTTTTGCAAATAATTGGGAGATAGCCAAAATTCTTGTAGCTGTAGCGGCGGTCTGCGACCGCCACCAAATACGCACCAACCTGCCGTTTTACCCTATAAATATGTAGAAAAGAGGTCATCAAAATGAAAATGCAGCGGTGTATCAAAGAATCTTTCACGGTCATCGGCAAAGAAGGCTCGACGATGGACGGAGCCGGGTTTATCGGACGGCTGTGGGAAGAGGCGAATACCCATTTCCCCGAGATTGCCCATCTGGTCAAGCGGGATGAAAACGGGACGCCGGTTGGCTTCTGGGGCGCGATGTCCGATATGTCCGGGTCGTTCAAGCCGTGGGAGCAGGGCTTTTCGGTCGGGCTGTATCTGGCAGGCGCCGAGTGCGAGGACAGAGCCGTTCCGCCGGAAGGCTGGGTGAAATGGATTATCCCCGGTTATGAATATTTGCAGGTGGAAAACGAAAGCGAGAGCACTTTCCATGAGGCTGTCCGGTGGATGCAGGAAAACGGGCTGGAGCTTGCAGGCGCCGCCCACGATTTCACCTGCCCGAAAACCGGGAAAGGGTACATTTTCCTTCCGATTCGGAGGCTGTAAGGAGGTGTATTTATGCAGGAACTCCTTCATTTTTATCTGCAGACCAGCGCCTATACCGACCTTGGGCTGTACGCGGATTTTGCCCGGAGTCTGCCGGACGATCTGTACACGCTCATCCGCCTGCAGCGGCGGCAGATCATCCACCCGGCCGCCTTTTACACCCCGGGAATTCGCCGCCAGACCGACACCGTCTGGGGCGACATGACCTGCATTCCGGAGACCCGGCTGCAATATGAGGACGATATCTTCCCGACGGCGCAGGCGGTCCTCCATGAACTGCTGCGGCGAAACCCGTCCTACAGCGAAAAGCGGCAGGCTAAGGACAAGGTTTTTGTCACCTGCCGGGGACAGGCGCTGCTGCTGACGGCGACCCTCAAGGCAAAGGGCATCCCTGCCCGCGTCCGCAGCGGGTACGCCGGGTATATCCACGACGACGGCGGCTATGACGATCACTGGATAACGGAATATTACGACAGGGACATCGGGCGCTGGAAGCTGGCCGACGCGGACATCTGCGGGTTTGCCGATGTGGACGTGACGGACATTCCCCGGGAGCAGTTTCTGACCGGCGGACAGGCCTGGCTCGCCATGCGCAGCGGCGCGCTCCGTCCGGAACAGCTGCGGTATGCAGGCGGTGAACAGGGAATCCAGGCCGCCGTTATGGGACTGATGTTTGATTTTCACGCCCTGATGGGCGATGAGGTGCATTTTCTCCATCGGCCCCGATTCCTTGCGGAAAAGGGGATGGTGCCCGATGAAGGGGAAGCGCGGGAACTGGACAGGCTTGCCCGACTGCTCTGCGAGCCTGACGGGAATTTTGCGGCGCTGCGGGAGCTCTGGGAAACCGAGACAAAGTTCCGCATCCTCAGCGGCGGGCTGAACGGGTAACAGACAGCGGCTTTCAGGCCCTTTGCCATTTCGGCAGAGGGTCTTTTGCTCATTTGAAACGGGGCAAAGTTTTTTGCATTTTCCGCTTGACAAATGTGCAGAGAGATGATATTATATGATTATAGGTTAGCAAAAGCTAACCGTGAAACCGGCAGCATATTTCAGGCTGCTTTTTTATGACAGTGAGGTTAGCAAAAGCTAACTAAAAATATTGCCTTAATCTACACCGGAAAAATTCAGCACCCGGGCGAAAAACAGAAAGGAAAGGGTATACTATGAGCGTCGTGATCGTCGGTGGGAATGACTGTATGGTCTGTCAGTACAAAAATCTCTGCAAAAAATACGGCTACCGTGCCAAGGTCTTCACCCAGATGACCAGCACGATGAAAGACCAGATCGGTGCGCCCGACCTGCTGGTGCTGTTTACCGGCACCGTCTCGCACAAGATGATCCGCTGCGTTTTAAGCGAATGTAAAGGTCAGGATGTGCCGATTGCCCGCTGCCATTCCAGCTCCCTTTCCGCCCTGCGCAGCGTCCTGGAGCAGGCGAACTCGGTTAATGAATAATGAATAGTGAAGAATGAATAATGAATAATGGAAAGTTGTATAGTAAAAGTGGACACCTCAAAGAGAGAAAGGTATAATATATGTGAGAGGTGTTTAGAATGGCGAAAACTTACAGCAAGGATTTCAAGGTACATGCATGCAAAATGGTGATAGAAGACAAACTCAAGCCGCAAGTTATTGCTGAGAAATTCTGCATCAATGAAGTTATGCTGTATCGCTGGGTAAATGAATACCAAACATACGGAGCAGAAGCATTCGTAGGCAAAGGCCACCAAAAACCGGCAGATGCAGAACTGAAACGGCTACGCCGTGAAAACGAGCAGCTGAAAATGGAAAATGAAATCCTAAAAAAAGCAGCGGCATACTTTGCAAAGCACCCGGACAGCGAGTAGCATTTGCGAAAAAAGAACTGTCTGAATATGACACAAGCAAGGTATGCCAGGTACTCAAAGTGTCAAGAAGTGAATACTACCGACCGAGTGGAACGGCCAACAGTGAAAAAATGGAAGAAGAAAAAGCAGTGATTCATTGTTTTGAACAGAACCATGGAAACTATGGCCGAATCCGAATCCGGAAAGCATTGCTTCTGGAAGGAACTGATGTCAGCGAATACAGAATCGCCAAAATACTGAAAAAGTACGGCTTAGCTGCCAAAAGCGGAAGAACCGGCAGATCAAAAAAGCCGAAAAAGACGGAAGAACAGTACATTGAAGAGAATCTGATCCAAGATAAATTTTCTATCACGACGCCCAACTATTTATGGTGCTCCGACATCACAGAACTGCGGTGTCATCGGGATAAAATATATCTTTGCGGCATCCTGGATGTAGGTTCCAGACGTGTAACCGGTTGGTCTATGGGGAAACACCAGCGTCAGGAACTGGTGCAGGAATGCATAGAGATGGCGGTCGGGAGAAATCCGGATCGACCGGAAGGAGCTGTCTTCCACAGCGATCGAGGCTGTCAATATACGGCAAAGAAAACCAAAATGCTGATAGAGAAATACGGGTTCAGGAAAAGTATGTCCCGGCCAGGTACTCCGAGCGACAATCAGCCAATAGAAAGCTTTTGGCATACACTGGAGGTTGAAATGCCCAGTATTCGTAATCTCGAATATGAAGAAGCATGTAAGGTTATTGTTTCGTATATTGAACTGTACTACAACTCATCCAGACTTCATTCCGGTATCG
>CAMAJC010000057.1 GCA_945835425.1 uncultured Clostridia bacterium | reverse complement strand
GTTGTCACAAACGGGAAGGACATGGAGAGCTGGATATTTTCGATGCTCTGCGGGAATCCTGCAATCCGTGGTTTATCAGCTTGGGATTGGAGGTCGGCGGCAAGGCGATGCTGGATATGACAAAAAGGATGGGGTTCGGCGAGGATATTCCCCTTGCGGACGGGATTACGGTCCGTGGCGGCAGCGTCCCGACGGCGGACGACCTCACGGCTCCGGCAGCGGTCGCGAACCTCAGCTTCGGGCAGGGGTCTCTGTCCGCGTCCCCTGTCCAGATCGCCCGGATGGTCAGCGCTGTGGTCAACGGCGGCAGGCTGGTTGTCCCATCGCTTGTTATGGGCACGACTGAGGACGGGAAAACGGTGGAACGCAGCCCCGGTCCGCTGGAACAGACGGTTTTCAGCCGGGACACCGCCGCTCAATTACAGCTGCTGCTGAACTACGCGGTCATGTCCGACGATTCCCAGAACGCGAAGCCGACCCTTACCACTGCCGGCGGCAAAACCGCCACGGCTCAGACCGGCAGGTTTGACGCGGACGGGAACGAGCTGGAGCAGGGTTGGTTTGCAGGTTATTTTCCCGCACGGAACCCGGAATATGTGGTGGTCGTTCTGGCGGAAAACGAAGGGCTTGGCAACGAGACAGCGGCTCCAGTGTTTGCGGCAATTGCGGATGCGGTCACGGAGCTGGGAATGGGCGCAGCTGACAAAGAATGAAAAGCGCAAAGCGGAAATTAACGGTTTTCGCGTTGATTCTTATGCGCGGTTGTGCTAAAATAGAATGTACAATAAAACAGAAGGAGATTTTTTCAGGAAGGCGCTGATTTGCAGCTGCACATTTGCAAAATGCAAAGCAGAGCTTGTCCGCCTGAAAAAGACACTTGTCATGTCTATTTTTGACGCTTTTGCAAGGCTTGAAGCTGAAAAGAAGGAAAAAACGGCGGCTGCGGCGGCTTCTGCGCCCAGCTGGCTGATCGTCGGGCTGGGAAACCCGGACAAAAAATACGACCGCACCCGGCACAACACCGGGTTTATCTGCGTTGACCAGATGGCCGCGCAGCTGGGGACGCCCATCATCCGCAAAAAGTTCGACGCCATGACCGCCGAGGTAAAGATTGCCGGGGAACGGGTGCTGCTGATGAAGCCGCAGACCTTTATGAACCTGTCCGGCGTGGCGGTGGAGAAGGCCGCGTCGTTTTATAAGATTCCGCCGGAGCATATCCTTGTCATTTTCGACGACATTTCCCTGCCGGTCGGCAAGCTCCGCATCCGGAAAAAAGGCAGTCACGGCGGCCACAACGGCATCCGCAACATCATCGACTATCTCCAGTCGGACGCATTCCCCCGCATCAAGGTCGGCGTCGGCGCCAAACCGCACCCGGATTATGACCTCGCGGCGTGGGTGCTGTCCAGCTATACGGAGGACGAGATGAAGGCGATCAAAGAGGTCGCCGATAAATGCCTTGCAATTTCCGAGATGATTATCAAAGGGCAGTTCGAGGCGGCGATGAGTAAATATAACAGCTGATTAAATAGAGAAAAAGCGGTAAATACAGGGTTCAGCGGTTGTCTGTATAATAGAATCTGTTTTCAGTCGTTGTAGCGGCGACCTGCGGTCGCCACCGACACAGGGAAACGGAGCGTTTTGCTGCTGAAAATAAAAATTACCAAGGCAGTTTGTGCAAATCTGATGGCGATCACAGATCGCCGCTACAGTCAATAGACATGATTTCACACGGCAGTATAGCTTTTTCGACAAGCTGAATATTTACCAACCATCATGCAATGAAGGAAAGGAGCGAGACTTCATTTGAAACTGTTTACAGCAGTTGCCCACAATCTGGAAAGCTACGGGCGGATGATACAAAATGTCCGTCTGAAAAACACACCTTTTCTCTGCGTCGGCCTGTCGGCTATCCATAAGGCGCACTTTCTGTATGCGGCGGCAGAGGACCTTGACCGGCCGATACTGGTGCTCTGCCCGGACGATATGGCGGCAGCGCGGATGGCGGCGGACATAAACGCCATGGCGGGAAACGACAAAGAGATCGCGACCGTCTACCCTTCCCGGGACTTTTCCTACCGGCAGATGGAGGGCATCTCCACCGACTATGAACAGCAGCGGCTGGGCGTGCTGTCCCGGGTGCTGGCAGGCGAACTGCCGATCGTCGTGGCATCGGCAGCTGCGGCGGTTTCCCGAACGATCGACCCGGGAAGACTGCGCAGGGCGACCTTCCAGGTCAGCACCGACCCCGATAAAAACGAACCGCTGACGATGCAGCAGTTGGCCCTGCGTCTGTCGGAATCAGGCTATGTCCGCCGTCCGCAGGTCGACGGCGTCAGTCAGTATTCGGTCCGCGGCGGCATCCTCGACATCTTCTCGCCCAAGGAGTCAAACCCCGTCCGAATTGAATACTGGGGCGACGATATCGACACGATCTCTTATTTTGAGCTGGACAGCCAGCGGCGCACCGAACCGCTGGAAACGCTGTCGGTCACACCGGCAAGAGAGGTGCTCTTCGGCGAAGGAGAGCTTACCGAAAAGCTGCGGGAACTGATTAAAAGCCTTGGAAACCGCAAGCAGACAGCCCTTGCGCGGGAGACGCTGCAAAAAGACCTCGACCGGCTGGAAGCGGGGCTGGATTTGGACAGCTATGATAAATATTTCCCGCTGACCGGGGAATTTCACTGCCTGCTGGACTATTTTGACGACGCGGCGGTGTTCCTCAGCGAATACTCCGACCTCAAGGAGACGCTGCGCGCCCAGTGGTGGCAGTATCAGGAGGATATCAAGACGCTGCTGGAAGAAGGACAGCTCTGCAAAGGACTGGATAACTTCATGATGAGCCCGGAGCTGTTGGAACAGAACCTCTCCGACCACCGGGTCATCTATATGGAGACCTTCGCCCATGGCGGCTTCGGGGCACTCAAAGATATTATCAACCTTTCTCCTCTCCAAAATTCCGGCTGGAATGGGGATTTGAAGCTCTTGAAATCCGACCTCGACCCGCTTCTGGAACAGGGGTACTGCTGCTGCGTCTTCGCGGGCACCGATAAGGCGGCGCAGAACCTGGCGGCGGACCTGACAAGAATGGGGCTGCCGGCCAGCTATGAAAAAGACCTGAAAGCGATGAAGTACCGGAAGGTTTTCGTCCTGGCCGGGACGCTGTCCACCGGCTTTGAATACCCGGATATCAAGTTCAGCCTGACGACCACCATCCGCTCCTATGCCCTGCCGACTAAGAAGGCAAAAAAGCGTAAGGGAGAGGAAATCCGCTCCCTGTCCGATCTGACCGTCGGGGATTATGTCGTCCATGTGACCCACGGCATCGGCATCTTTGACGGCATCCACAAGCTGGAGCTGCAGGGCGTCGTCAAGGATTACATCAAGATCAAATACGCCGGCAGCGATATCCTCTATGTGCCGGTCACCCAGCTGGACCTGGTGTCCAAGTACATCGGACCCCGGGAGGAATCCCGCGTCAAACTGAACCGCCTCCACTCGACCGAATGGCAGAAGACCCGCCAGAAGGTCAAAAAGGCGGTCGACGAGATGGCCGATGAGCTCATAGCACTTTATGCCAAGCGGATGGCGGTCAAGGGGTACGCTTTCTCGCCCGATGATGAGATGCAGCGGGATTTTGAGGAGCATTTTGAGTATCAGGAGACCGATGACCAGCTTCGGTGCATCAAGGAAATCAAGGAAGATATGGAAAAGCCGGTGCCGATGGAGAGGCTCCTCTGCGGCGACGTCGGGTTCGGCAAGACGGAGGTGGCGCTGCGGGCAGCATTTAAATGCGTACTGGACGGCAAACAGTGCGCAATCCTCTGCCCGACAACCATCCTTGCCTGGCAGCATTACCAGACGCTGATGGCGCGGATGGGCAACTATCCCGTAACCATCGAGCTCCTCTCCCGTTTCCGGACGGCCAAGGAGCAGAAGGATGTCATGAACCGGCTGGAAAGAGGGCTGGTGGATATCGTTGTCGGCACCCACCGGCTGGTGTCCAAGGACGTGAAATTTAAAGACCTCGGCCTTGCCATTATCGACGAGGAGCAGCGGTTCGGCGTCGCCCACAAGGACCGGTTTAAGGAGATGCTGGCGTCGGTCGACATCCTGACCCTGTCGGCGACCCCGATTCCCCGGACACTGAACATGGCTATGAGCGGCATCCGGGATATGAGCGTCATTGAAGAAGCACCCCAGAACCGCCACCCGATTCAGACCTATGTTTTGGAGCACGACACCGGCGTTGTGATCGAAGCCCTGCGCAAGGAGCTGCGCCGCGGCGGTCAGGCCTATTACCTGCACAACAACACCGAAACGATCGACGCCTGCGCCGGGAAAATTCAGCAGATGATCCCCGAAGCGCGGATTGCCGTCGCCCACGGCAAGATGAGTGAGGATGCGCTGTCCAGAGTCTGGAAGCAGCTGATGGAGCAGGAAATCGACATCCTTGTCTGCACCACCATCATCGAAACCGGCGTCGACGTCTCAAACGTCAATACGCTGGTAATCGAAAACGCCGACCGGCTGGGGCTGTCCCAGCTTTACCAGCTCCGCGGCCGCGTCGGGCGCAGCAGCAGGCGCGCTTACGCTTATTTCACCTTCCAGCGCGGCAAGGTGTTAAGCGAAGTCGCGACCAAGCGGCTCAACGCCATCCGCGAGTTTACACGGTTCGGCTCCGGTTTCCGCATCGCCCTGCGCGACCTGGAAATCAGAGGAGCAGGCAACATCCTCGGCACCCGACAGCATGGGCATATGGAGGCGGTCGGGTACGATATGTACCTGCGGCTTTTGAGCGAAGCTGTGGCGGAAAAGCGCGGCGAAGCACCGGAGGTCCGTTCGACGGCCGAATGTCTGGTGGATATCCAGCTGGAAGCCCACATCCCGGAAGGCTACATTGACAACCTCTCCCAGCGGATCGACATCTACCGCAAGATCGCGTCCATCCGGAACGAAGAGGACAGCATCGACCTGATCGATGAGCTGATCGACCGTTTCGGCGAACCGCCTGCAGCGGTCAAAGGACTGATCGACGTCGCGCTGCTGCGCAACACCGCCGCCCAGTTCGGCTTCAAAGAGATTACCCAGAAGGGTCAGATGCTCCACCTGATTCCGGAAAAGCTGGACGTAAACGTCGCGGCTATGCTCAATATGGGCCTGAAAGGCCGCTGCATCGTCGTTTCCGGTCAGACGCCTTATATCGGCGTCAAGCTGCAGGGCAGCGCCATGGACACCCTGCGGGAGATCATGAAGGTGTTGCAGAGCTTCAAGAGCGGCGAAATGGCCGAGAAGCTGGGGATCAATAAGGCGTGAGGGATTGGCAGAAAGCCATCTTTAAACAGCAGTATGCAAAATATATTGGATGAAAGGAATGGACAGAAATGGACAGACAATATGCAGTTTACGCGGCAGAGCAGGCAGCTGACCTGCTTGCTATCGACAGCCCTTCCGGCTTTACCGCACAGGCGGCGCAATGGGTCATGGAGGCTTTCTCCGGGCTGGGTTATCAGGCGCATCTGACCGGGAAAGGCGGCGTGCTCATCGACCTCGGCGGCGAAAATGACGAAGACGCGCTGCTGCTGGAAGCGCACACTGATACCCTCGGCGCGATGGTCGCAGAGGTCAAGGCAAACGGTCGGCTGCGGATGACAAACCTCGGCGGCATGAACCCCAACAACGCCGAAGCGGAAAACGTCCGGGTTTATACGAGAGAAGGCCGGGTACTGGAGGGCACCTGCCAGCTCTGCAACGCTTCGGTTCACGTCAACGGCGACTATTCCACCGCAAAGCGCACCTTTGACAGTATCGAGATCGTGCTGGATGAACAGGCGGACAGCGCTGAGGAGACCCGTGCGCTGGGCGTTGAGACCGGCGACATCGTCTGCTTTGAGCCGCGCACCCGCATCACGGCAAACGGATACATCAAGAGCCGGTTCCTCGACGATAAGCTTTCGGTCGGCATCCTGCTGGGACTGGCCAAGTACTTAAAGGACAACGGGCTCGTCCCGCAGCGCCGGGTTTATGCCCATGTGACGGTCTATGAAGAGGTCGGCCACGGCGGCTCCGCTTCGGTGCCGGTGGGCGTCACCGAGGCGATTTCGGTGGATATGGGCTGCGTCGGCGAGGGGTTAAAATGCACCGAAAAGATGGTGTCGATCTGCGCCAAGGACTCCGGCGGCCCATATTCCTATGAGGTGGTCGGCAAGCTGATCGCGGCTGCAAAGGCCGAGGGCGCCGACTACGCGGTCGACATCTATCCCCATTACGGCAGCGACGTCGAAGCGACCCTCAGCGCCGGGTACGATATCCGCCACGGCCTGATCGGCGCAGGCGTTTACGCTTCCCACGGCTACGAGCGCAGCCATATTGACGGTGTTTGGAACACCCTCAAAGTGCTCAAAGGGTACTTAGGCGTATAAATCCGCAGCGATAACGATGCGGTTTTGCACTATTATTTGACAGGAAAGGAGTTGTTCCACGTGGAACAGTTCAGCTATTACACCCCTACCAAGGTCATTTTCGGCAAAGGCGTCCAGTCGCAGGTCGGCGAGGTCATCCGCTCCTACGGCTACAAGAAAATTCTGCTCCATTACGGCAGCGGCAGCATCAAGAGAAGCGGCCTCTATGACCAGATTGTCGCGTCCTTAAACGAAAGCGGCATCGAGTTTGTCGAGCTGGGCGGCGTCCAGCCCAATCCTAAGCTCTCCCTCTCCCGCAAAGCGGCGCAGCTGTGCATTGACGAGCAGGTCGAGATGATTCTTGCGGTCGGCGGCGGTTCGGTACTGGATTCGTCCAAATCGGCGGCTGCGGGCGCGGCAAACCGGTGCGACCCCTGGGAATTTTCTTCCGGTGCGCGGAAGCTCACTAAATCCCTGCCGGTGGGTGCAGTCCTGACCATCTCTGCGGCAGGCAGCGAGATGAGCAATTCCTGCGTCATCACCAACGAGGACGGCTGGCTGAAACGCGGCTTCGGCAGCGATTTAAACCGTCCGATCTTCGCCCTGATGAACCCGGAACTGACCTATACCGTCAGCAAGTACCAGACCGCCTGCGGCATCACCGACATCATGATGCACACCCTGGAGCGGTATTTCTGCATGAACGGCGACGTTGCGCTGACCGACCGTCTGGCGGAAGGGCTGCTCAAATCGGTCATCGAGGCAGGCAGCATCGCCATCGAAAACCCCGAGGACTATGAAGCCCGCGCAACGCTGATGTGGGCCTCCTCCCTCTCCCACAACGGCCTGACCGGCAACGGCAGAGACTATATGATGCGCTGCCATCAGATCGAGCACGAGCTGTCCGGTATGTATGACCGGATTGCCCATGGAGCCGGACTCGCGGTCATTTTCCCTGCCTGGGCCAAGTACATCTATAAAAATGAAAAGGCACTTCCCCGCTTCTGCCAGTATGCGACCCGCGTCTGGGGTATCGAGACGGATTTTGAGCACCCCGAGCGGACAGCCCTGAAAGGCATCGAGGCGACCGAAAACTACTTTAAGAGCATCGGTATGCCGGTGCGGCTGTCGGAGCTGGACGTCGATGACAGTAAGCTGGAAGAAATGGCGGAGAAATGCACCTTCTTCGGCAAGCGGGTATTGAAGGACTATATGCCGCTGGACAAGAAGGAGATTATCGATATCTATAAGCTGGCGCTGTAAAATCTGACAGGATTTTGTTTTTCCTACTGTAGCGTCGGTCTGCGACCGCCACCGATATCAGCATTTTTTGGTTTCAAATAAATCAGCGCCCTCTGGTTCCTTTTCGGGGAATCAAAGGGCGCTGATTTGTTTTATGAAGATTATAAAAGGTCTTCGATAACCGGTGGCGGTCGCAGACCGCCGCTACAAGGCTAAAAATCCTCTGATTGAAACAAACATGCTTCCGAAAAAGAGAAAAGCCGATTAAATCAGAGTTTTCCTAAGAAAACGGTGTTATTAAAACAGCTTCTCTTCCGCCTCGCATCCGCAGACGAAAGGCCCGGGCAGAGCGTTCAGACCGCGGTGACGGCCGAGATAGTCCTCATCAAAGATAATGGGCGTGCCGTCGGGATTTTCAAATCTTTCTTCCGGCTCAAAGGCATATCCGAGAATATCGCTGTTGATGATGCCGTCCTTAAAGTCGCCCAGCCACTGATACAGATTGGTGTCGATCGCGTAGCTGCCGTCTTTTTCAACCAGCTTGACATAAATTTCATGCTCATTGTCGATCAGCTTGTCCTTCTCGTTCTTGCAGGGCTTTGCGCCGCCGAAATAGGCGTTGCCGTTGACCCAGACCGGCAGATGGGAGAAATGGAAAGGCGTCAGCTTGAACATATTGGCGGGCTTATCCAGTTCAAACTGGGCAATCCACTCGTCATAAGTCGGATAATCGTCGAATACGGAGGTGCCGACCACCTGGTTGTCCGCCATCATAAAGCCCATGTCCTCTTTGGCCTCGGTTTCCTGCACCGGCCAGTTTTGAACAAAGATATTGTTGTAGATACGGTTGTCACCGTGTAAGATGGTCATGAAACCGGCGACCTCGGTGCGGTGACGGATGTGGTACGGGGTATAACGGGGCTGGTTTACACCGTTGACGATGTTGTCGGTGCCGCCGCCGACAGCCGTGAAAGCGCCCAGCATCAGGTTATGTACCAGAGCGACGCCCTCGGTCGCGATACGGACCGAAGCCTTGGAGAGCATGATATTGTTGTCGATCAGGGTGGGACCGTGGCCGACCTCAACGAATACGTCCTGGCTCATCATCGCGCCCATGGCCTTCTCGGCGGATTCCGGCGCGTGGTTGTCGTGGAGGAGGTTCTGGGAGATGCGGGTGCCCTGGGCCTGCCAGTCGCACCAGATGCCCATGGT
>CAMAJC010000056.1 GCA_945835425.1 uncultured Clostridia bacterium | reverse complement strand
TTATAATACCACCATCGCAGGCATTTGTCAACACCTTTTTTTCGATTTGGTGCCTTGTATGATTTTGTCAGCTGCGGCTTACCGATTGTGTGCGAATTGCGTCATAGTTTGTACAAGTGTATGCAGTATAAATACACTCACAGGATATTCTGCAGCGAAACCTTTTCTTTTTCCCAAAGTTCCTCTGCCGCGTCGGCTGCGTTCAAAAGCTCCAGGCGCAGCTGATGTCGGTAGGTCTCATCCTCCGGATAACCTGCCAGCACCTCGGCGTTTTTGAGGTGGGATTCCAGCGGGTCGAGGTTATTTTCCATCGTCCAGACTCCCAGCCATTTCTGATATTGATGCCATTCGGCCAGCAGCGCGCTGATCTCATGCTGCACGCCGTTCCCGCTCCCGACGTCCTCACTCAGCTGGGTCAGTTGTTCGGAAACATTTTTCGTATAGCCCTGCAGCCAGACCTGCGAAACGGTCCCGCAGGCAAAAATTGTACCGACGATTGACAACATAATCACCATCCGTTTCATTTTATTCCCTCGCTTTATCTACAATCAGATACTGCAGATTCCCGTCAACGGTCATGACAAAAATGTCCTCTGCCTTTTTCTTTTCCAGTTCCAGAATCTTTTTCAGCCATCCTGCTGAGATGCCGTAAAACTCCATCGCTTCCGGGAGCATTTTCCCGTCTGAGATAACGGTGACCGGCGGAAGGGTATCGTTGCCTTTCAGCTGCATATCTTTTGGCGTGAGCGGCTTTGCGGGAAATCGCTGCAGGACGTTTAACTTGCCGTTTGTCTCGGCGATGCAGTACCAGACGTCCTTCAGGTCAAACACCCCTTCACCGCGCAGGTTTTCCATCAGATCATCCAGCGTAATGCGGACATCCCGCATTGCTTTTTGATCGATGACGCCTTCTTTAATAATGACCCGCGGCCGTCCGGAAAAGAGCAGGCGCAGTTTCCGGCTGCGCAGCCCGATCTCGGAGGTCGTGATCTCAAAGGCCGCCAGGGTCAGGATCGGGATAATAGCCGCCATCATCGGCAAGGAGGTGTCCTCGATGGGCAGGGAGGCGATATTGCTGATGAGGATCGTCGCGACGATATCCGACGGCTGCATATCCGCCAGCTGCCGCTTGCCCATCATCCGCACGGCGAAAATGACCAGCATATACAGCAAAATGGCGCGAAAAAATACGATCATGGATGTACACCGGCTTTCTATAGGTTTCTGCCGGTCAGTATGCCCACGGAAACGGGAAATATACCGCTGTTCATTGAAATGCAGCGGTAAAGATGCTATACTGAAAACAAGGAGGAGTTATTATGACCAATAAACAGCGGATCAAACAGTTATTTAAGATTTTGGACCAGCAGCAGGTCTATCAGCGCAGCATCGGCAAGCTCTATTTTGACATGGAGTGCTGTGCGCCGGACGAGGGACTGGAGCAGGCCGGCGAGGATATGGCGGTGCTGGGACAGCAGCTGTACAAGCTGGAACATTCCAAAAAGTATGAGCGGCTGATCATCGAGTTGCACGACGACCCGGAGGGTCTGACCCCGGTGCAGAAAAAGATGATTGACCATGCCTATGACCGGTACCTCAAAGTGAAAAACTTCACGCCGCAGTTTTCCTATGAGATGGATGTGGCGCTGAACAAGGCTTATGGTCAGTGGCTGGCGGCGAAGAAGGCAAACGACTTTTCCCTTTTCCGGGACAGTCTCGTTTCGGTCGTCGATTTTACCCGGAAGGCGGTCGACCTGCGGGAGCAGAAATATCCGACTTATTATACCGCCTGCCTGGATGACTATGAAAAAGGCGGCAATGAAGAACAGCTGGACGCTTTCTTCGGCGCTCTCAAAGTGCGTATTATCCCGCTGATGCAGCAGATCGTCAAAGAAGGCAAGCCCATCCGCGAGGACTTTTTGCGCCGTCCCTGCCCGATTTATCAGCAGGAAGCCTTTTCCCGGTATCTGCTGGAAACAGAAGGACTGCGGAAAACCGCGACGGTGCTGATGACCACCGAGCATCCCTTTACGACCAACTTCGGGCCGAAGGACGTCCGGGTCACGACCCATTATTTTGAGGACAATTTTATCTCCAACATCTTCTCGACAATGCACGAGGGCGGCCACGCGCTGTTCATGCAGAACGAGCCGGAAGAATTTTACGAAAACCACGCCGACAACCAGATGTCCAACGCCATGCACGAGTGCATCTCCCGCTTCTATGAAAACCTGATCGGACGGAGCGAGGCGTTTATCCATTTTGTTTATCCCAAGCTGCGGGAACTGACCGGGGACACCTTTGCCGACGTCAGCGAACGGGAACTGTATGAGGCGGTCAACATCGCGAGACCCAGCCTGATCCGGACGGAATCGGACGAGCTGACCTACTGCCTGCATATCCTGATCCGGTACGAAATCGAGAAGGTGCTGGTCAACGGCGAGATCACCGTCGATGAGGTACCCACTCTGTGGAACGCGAAGTATAAGGAATATCTCGGCGTCGATGTGCCGAATGATACGGTCGGCTGCCTGCAGGACGTCCATTGGAGCAGCGGTTTCGGCTACTTCCCGTCCTATGCTTTGGGCAACGCGTACGGCGCGCAGATTCTGCGGATTATGGAGCAGGATTTTGACGTATTCGGCGCGGTGGCGAATGGCGAGCTGACAAAAGTTGCCGACTGGCTGAAAGAGCACGTCTTCAGCTGCGCTTCGATTCTCGACCCTGACGAGTGGATTCGCGAGGTTACCGGCGAGAGCCTGAATGTAAACTATTATCTTGATTATCTGGAGAAGAAGTACAAAGCGCTTTACCGGCTGTAAGTTTTATACTTTTTCTGTCCTGTCCGGGCGGCAAATCCGTTCTTTTTGCAAAAGTTCTTGCATTTGCCGCCTGAATCAGGTATAATAGTATATGTAAGTTGTGCTCGTGCACAAAGACGGCTGAAATATGCATATGAAAGGATTTGATTGTATGAAATGGGTCGTTACGACACCCCAGGCACAGTGGGTCGAAACTCCTTACACCGAGGCGCCTGCTTCCCAGCATAAGCTGACCCTGACCGGTGAGAAATGCCAGACGGTAGAAGGGTTCGGCGGCTGCTTCAACGAGCTGAGCTATATTGCCCTGTCCTCTCTGGACAAGGCCGAGCAGGACAAGGTTTTGGACGCGCTCTTTTCTGAGGACGGCTGCGCATTTACCTGGGGACGGATTCCGGTCGGCGCGGACGACTACGCCGAAAGATGGTATTCCCACAATGAGACTGCTGATGATTACGATATGGCGCACTTTTCGATTGCGCGGGATGAACAGTATCTTCTTCCCTATATCCGCGAGGCGCAGAAACGTGTTCCGGACATGAAATTCTTTGCTTCTCCCTGGTCGCCGCCCTCCTGGATGAAGAATCCGCCGGTTTATAACTATGGCCGCCTTGTCCGGGATGAAAAGACCCAGCTGGCCTACTGCGAATACTTCCGCCAGTTCCTCGACGCTTATGAAAAAGCAGGGGTCAAAGTTTCCCGTCTCTGCATCCAGAACGAGCCTTTTGCCGACCAGAAGTTCCCGTCCTGCCTGTGGTCTTCGGAGGAATTCCGCGTCTTTATCCGCGACTATATCGGGCCGTACTTTGAAAAGAACGGTGTTGACACCGAAATCTGGCTCGGCACTCTGAATGGGCCGACCGAGATGGAATTCACCATGCGCGGCATCGTCAACGATCTGTATTCTTCTTATGTGGACAACATCCTCTTCGACGACGAAGCGAGAAAGTATATCTCCGGCATCGGCTACCAGTGGAACGGCCAGCGGGTTATCCACAAGACCCACGAGACTTTCCCGGAGCTGGGCCTGATGCAGACCGAAAACGAGTGCGGCGACGGCTCCAACAACTGGACCTATGCGGCCTATATTTTTGATCTGGTCCGCCATTATTTCCAGTACGGCGTCACAGTTTACACCTATTGGAACATGATCCTCCAGCCGGGCGGAGAATCCACCTGGGGCTGGCGGCAGAACACGATGATCACCATCGACCCTGCCACCAAGGAAGTCACCTATAACCCCGAGTACTACGTCATGAAGCACTACGCCCATTTCGTAAAACCCGGCGCAAAAGTCCTCGCAGGCAGCGGCCACTGGAACATGTCCGCCATGGCCTTTGAAAACCCCGACGGAACCATCGCTGTCGTCGTCCAGAACACCCTCGACCGCGAACGCGTCTTCACCTTTGAAGGCGCCGGCAAATCCTTCTCCGCAGCTCTTGCGCCTCATTCCATGAACACGTTTTTGGTATAATTTTTTTTAAGGATTGTGATTGAATATCAAGCTTTTTGAAAAAAGCTTGGCAAAAACTTTTCTGTTCGCGCTGTTCGCTCCGGCTACGCCATCCGCTCGGTTGTGATATGCACAGCCTGGGCGAACGCGCCGGGCAGATGGTTATAGATATTGACTGTTTTATGCCAAAATTCAATCATCCGCGCAAGCGGATACCTTAACGTTTTTCCGGTCTTTTCGTAGAAAAGTGACTGCGACAGCAGTCAAGGGAAAACGCCACTCTTCCACTCTTCACTCTCCACACTACAACAAAAGGAGGATTATCATGCTGAAAAAACTCTATTACGGCGTCGCGTATTATGACGAATACATGCCCTATGACCGTCTGGACGAAGATATCCGGATGATGAAGGAAGCGGGCATCAACCTCGTCCGCATCGCCGAATCCACCTGGTCGACGCTGGAACCCCGTCCCGGCGTTTTTGACTATTCCCATATTGACCGGGTCATGGACGCCATGTACAAAGCCGGAATCGACGTCATCATCGGCACGCCCACCTACGCCATTCCCTCCTGGCTGGAAAAGATGCACCCGGAGGTGCTGGCGGAAACGAAACAGGGCCGCCGTCCCTACGGTGCGCGCCAGATCATGGACATCACCTCGCCCGCTTATCTTTTCTACGGCGAGCGCGTCATCCGCAAGCTGATGGAGCACGTCGCGAACCATCCCGCTGTCATCGGCTACCAGATCGACAATGAAACGAAATACTACGGCACCGCGGGCAACAATGTCCAGCGGATGTTTGTCCGCTACCTGCGGGACAAGTTCGGCACGACCGACGCACTGAACGCGGAATTTGGGTTTGACTACTGGAGCAACCGGGTCGACGCATGGGAGGATGTACCGGATGTCCGCGGCACCATCAACGGCAGCTTCGCCGCGGAGTTTGAGAAGTTCCAGCGGAGCCTTGTCACCGATTTCCTCGCCTGGCAGGCCGCTATCGTCCGGGAATATGCCCGTCCGGATCAGTTTGTCACCCATAACCTCGACTTTGACTTCTCCCGCGGTCATTCCAGCGGCGTTCAGCCGGATGTCGACCATGACGAGGTGGCAAAATGCCTGGATATTGCCGGCTGCGATATCTACCACCCCACCCAGGATCATCTGACCGGTCTGGAGATCGCCCAGTTCGGCGACCAGATCCGCAGTCTCAAAAACGCGCCCTATCTGGTGCTGGAGACCGAGGCGCAGGGCTTTTCGATGTGGACGCCCTATCCCGGCCAGCTGCGGCTGCAGGCGGTGAGCCATCTGGCGTCCGGCGCGGAGATGGTGGAATACTGGCACTGGCATTCGATTCACAACGCCCAGGAGACCTACTGGAAAGGCCTGCTCTCCCACGACTTCAAGCCCTCTGCCGTCTATCAGGAAGCGAAGATCGTCGGCCGAGAATTTGCAAAGCTTTCTCCCGAACTGACCGGCCTGCACAAGGAAAACAAGGCGGCTATCCTTATCAGCAACATTGCCCTGACCTCTCTGAAATACTTCAATATCGGCATGGGCATGAGTTTCTCCCGTCCCGGTATGCTCGACTACAACGGCGTTGTCCGCTGGATGTATCAGTCGTTGTACGACATGAATATCGGCGTTGATTTTATCTATGCGGATCATCTGGATGAAAACGCTGATCTGTCGAAATACAGCATGATCTGTGTGCCTGCGCTCTATGCGGCGTCGGAAGAGCTGCTGGGGAAACTGCTGGACTATGAGAAAAACGGCGGTACGCTGGTCGCGACCTTCAAGACCGCTTTCGCCAATGAAAATATCAAGGTGTATCATGACGAAGCGCCTCATACCCTCGCAAAGGCTTTCGGCGTCAGCTATTCCCAGTTCACGATCCCCGAAAAGGTGAGCGTTTCCGGCATCGGCGGCGGCGCACCGGCGGACGCCTGGATGGAGCTGCTGATTCCCGGGGAAGGCACCGAGGTTCTCGGCCGGTATGAGCATCCTTACTGGAAAGCCTATGCGGCCGTCACCCGCGCACACTGCGGCGAAGGCACCGGCTATTATGTCGGCTGCCATACGACCGACGCGGCCATGCGGGCAGTCATGGAGGAGGCTCTCCGCTCTGCCGGTATCGACGCGCCTTATGCGGACGCACCCGTAAAGGTCCGCGTCTCGCTGAACGAAAAAGGCGAGCGCATCCTCTTCTTCCTCAACTATTCGATGGAGGAAAAGACGGTGCAGGTTCCGGCATCGGTAAACCTCATCACCGATGAGCAGTATCAAAATGGACAAGAGGTTGCCCTCGGAGACTGGGGTTATCTGATCGTCAAGGCATAACAAATACGGCCTGAAAGCCTGCTGCGGCAGATTTTCAGGCCTTTTTATTTCCAACCGCTTGACATCATAGGAAATATCCAATATAATATAAATAGGATATTTGCTATATTATGAAGGGGATGAAGCGTTTGTGGCAAAATTTGAAGTCATCTTTTATGATAAACCGAACGGCAGCGAACCGGCCAAAGACTTTCTGCTTAGTTTAGATAAGAAAATGCGGACTAAAATGCTGCGAACGATCTCTATTCTGGCTGACAATGGCACAGATCTGCGGGAGCCGCATTCCAAATTCCTTGGTGACGGTATATTTGAACTGCGTGCTAAAATCGGTTCAGATATTACGCGCGTATTATACTTTTTCTTTGTCGGCCATCGCGTAATTCTGACCAATGGGTTTATCAAGAAAACACAGAAAACTCCCAAAAATGAAATAGAAGAAGCGAAAAAATGCCGTGCTGAGTACCTGAGCAGAAAGGAGAATTTGACATGACGAAATTCGATGACTTCTTGAATGAACAGTTAAAAGACCCGGAAATCAGGAAGGAATGGGACGCCCTCGAACCGGAATTTGCGATTATGCAGGCGATGATCGACGCGCGAAAGCGCTCCGGTCTCACTCAAAAGGAGTTATCCGAAAAGACCGGTATTGCCCAGTCGGATATCAGCAAATTGGAAAACGGAAACGCAAATCCCTCACTGAAAACCCTGCAGCGGCTGGCAAAAGGAATGGATATGACGGTAAAAATCGAGTTTCAGCCAATCGATAACAGGTAATAACAGGCGGTGTCTGCCATGCGCGGACATCGCCTGTTTTTATTCATCTTCTCATGCTGTTCCTTCAAAAAAGCATCAAATTATTCACACATAACAAAACAGGCAGCGGTTTCCCACTGCCTGCCTGAAATCCAAATTATTTGCCGGAAACGATTGCTGCGGTGTCCATTGCGATCAGCAGTTCCTCGTTGGTGGGAACGATCCAGACCTCAACCTCGGAATCGGGGGTAGAGATGCGGCCTTCGCCGTGGTTCAGTTTGGTGTTCAGCTCGAGGTCGATCTTCAGGCCGAAGGGCTTCTCCATGCCGGTGCAGGCGTTGGCGCGGATGTTGATTGCGTTCTCGCCGATACCGCCGGTGAAGACGACTGCGTCCAGACCGCCCATGGCAGCGGCATAAGCGCCGATCTGCTTCTTGATCTGGTAGGAGAGCATTTCGCTTGCCAGCTTGCAGCGCTCGTCGCCCTCAGCAGCGCCTGCTTCGATATCGCGGTTGTCGGAGCTGCGGCCGGAAACGCCCAGGAAGCCGGACTTCTTGTTGAGGTAGTTGCTCATCTCGGTGGTGTTCATGCCGGTCTTGTCCATCAGGTAGAGGACAGCGGAAGCGTCGATGCTGCCGCTGCGGGTGCCCATCAGAACGCCGTCCAGAGGAGTGAAGCCCATGGTGGTGTCGACAGACTTGCCGCAGTCAACGGCGGTGATGGAGGAGCCGTTGCCCAGATGGCAGGTGACCATTTTCAGTTCGCTGAGCGGCTTGCCGATTCTCTTGGCAAAGTCAGCGGAGACAAAGCGGTGAGAGGTGCCGTGGAAGCCGTATTTGCGGATGGAGTATTTCTCGTAATCCTCGTAGGGCAGGCCGTACATATAAGCCTTTGCGGGCATGGTCTGATGGAAAGCGGTGTCGAAAACAGCGACCATGGGGACTTCCTTGCCGAAGACCTTCTGGCAGGCGCGGATAGCCAGGACAGCTGCGGGGTTGTGCAGAGGAGCCAGAGGAGACAGGCCGTCGATCTTCTCGATATTTTCATCGGTCAGCAGAACGGATTCATTGAAGATATCGCCGCCCTGAACGACACGGTGGCCGACTGCCGCGATGTCGGAGATGGAGTCGACAACCTTGTTCTCGCCGGTGGTGAGCAGCTCGACAACCTTCTCAAAGGCCTCGGTGTGGGTGGGGAAGCTGCATTCCTCGGTGGTGTTGTAGCCGGAAGCGGTCTTGTGGCCGATGCGGCCGTCGATGCCGATTCTCTCGCAGTTGCCCTTTGCCATGACCTCGTCGGTCTCCATATTGATCAGCTGGTACTTTAAGGACGAGCTGCCGGCATTGATAACCAGAATTTTCATGTTTGTTCTTCCTTTCTGCCTGTATGTCAAACTTCGCACTCCACAGGCAATACGCTGAAATTTTCGTCCGGGCTTGACTTTGGACGCTCACAAATATATATTAGTATATGTAACGATAAATTTCAAGCATTTTGGAGGATTTCGTAAAAATCCCTATGAAAAAATGCCAAATGGATGCCATTATATGGAAAAATTGCCCGTTTTGCG
>CAMAJC010000055.1 GCA_945835425.1 uncultured Clostridia bacterium | reverse complement strand
ACCTGCGATATGCCGCGGGAATATTACAAAGAAAACGGCGTCAACCTTTTGGGCCTGACCTATACGATCAACGGCCGGGATTACGACAGCGCTGCGGACGACAGCCTTTCCCCGAAAGAATTTTTCCAGATGATCGCCGACGGCGCCATGCCCAAGACCTCTCAGGTCACAATCGAGCAGGCCACGGGTTCCTTTGAAAAACTGGTCAAGGAAGGGAAGGACGTCCTCCATCTGGCCTTCTCCTCCGGCCTTTCCGGCACCTACCAGAGCTGCACCATTGCGGCGCAGGAGGTCATGGAACGTTTCCCCGGCAGCAAAATTATCGTCGTCGACTCGCTGGCAGCGTCGATGGGCGAAGGGCTGCTGCTCCACTACGCCATCCAGAAGAAAAACGAAGGGCTGACCATCGACGAGCTGGCACAGTACCTGACCGATACCCGTTTAAAGCTCGTCCACAACTTCACCGTCAACGACCTGTTCCACCTCTACCGCGGCGGCCGCGTCTCCAAGGTATCGGCTGTGGTCGGCATGGCTCTGGGCATCAAGCCGCTGCTGCACGTCGACGACGAAGGCCACCTCATCAACGTCGGCAAGACCCGCGGACGGAAACAGGCGCTGACCTGGCTGGTGGACAAAATGGAAGAAAAGATCGGGGACAACAAAAACGACGTCATCTATATCTCCCATTCCGCCTGCTACGAGGACGCGCAGTTCGTCGCCGAACTGGTCAAAAAGCGTTTCGGCACCAAAGAGGTCGTCATCGGCGATATCGGCCAGGTCATCGGCTCCCATACGGGCATCGGGACCGTTGCCCTGTTCTTTATCGGCGATACAAGAGAAGTTTGATTTGCTGCGCATTGAAAGGGGTGTGCTCCATGTTTCGGAGCGAGCGAGGTAACTGCTCGGTGCAGTTTTAATGCAGGCAGCAGGCCGCACCGAGTAACGAAAGGGCTTTTCGATTGATCTGCAAATGTCTATTCTTAATCGGTAGGGCGGGCTGCCCTCAGCCCGACGCCATAACCGAAATCAAAACGCGAATCAGCCGGAAATCATCCATCCCCATGCTGTTTTGTAAACTGCACCGATGAGTGTCCATTTATATATGACATGACGAAAAGGAGCAGTTATGATGCAAGTATCCAAACTGAAAGAAAACTGGAAAGCAGAAGAAGCCATCGCCCACATCCACGGCTGGGATTTTTCCCATCTGGACGGACGTTATACCGAAGAAACCGACCTGCCGTGGAATTACGAAGCGGTTGTCCGCTCCTGCCTGCGGCCGGAGGATAAGCTGCTGGACATCGATACCGGCGGCGGAGAATTTCTCCTCTCGCTGGGGCATCCATATGAAAATACCGCCGCGACGGAAGGGTTTCCGCCAAACTGCGCCCTCTGCCGGGAGACGCTTCTCCCGCTCGGCATCGACTACCGGGACGCGGACGATTACGGCGCATTGCCCTTTGCGGACGAAAGCTTTGACATCATCATCAACCGCCACGGCGACTATAAACCGCAGGAGCTTTACCGGCTGCTGAAACCGGGCGGACTCTTTATCACCGAGCAGGTAGGAGAGGACAATGACCGGGAGCTGGTCGAGCTGTTGCTGCCGGGAACCGAAAAGCCTTTCCCCGGCCACAATCTGACCGATCAGAGCGCTGCTTTCCGCAGAGCTGGTTTTACCATTACGCGGGCAGAAGAAACCTTTCGGCCCATCCGCTTTTTTGATGTTGGCGCACTGGTCTGGTTTGCGCGGATCATCGAGTGGGAATTCCCGGGATTTTCGGTTGACAGCTGTTTTGACGGGCTTTTAAAGGCGCAGGAAATCCTCGAGGCAAACGGTTCCGTCGACGGCACCATCCACCGTTTCTTATTGATCGCGCAAAAAGATGGCGCAAATGGAAACTGACCCGATATAACTGTATAAAAAACGGAGGTACTCAAAACAATGAGTGCCTCCGTTTTTTGAAGCCTCTGATTTATTGGTTTTTCCCCGCCGAAGGCGGGGAAAAACCCACAAGCATGTCTCCGAAAAAGAGAGAAGCTTATTAAATCAGAGGTTTTTTCGTGTACATAAATATGAATAAAATGTAAATCTTTCCTCTTTTGCACCTTTATTATACCACATTTTCGGACTTTTTTCAAGTCTTGTACTTTCCTCCTGCCCATGATATAACAGGGCTGGAGGTGACCGATCATGAACGAAATGCAGCTTTTTTCCCAGCCGATGCAGATTATCCAGACCAAAATGGAACTGACCCAGTGCAATCAGATGACCGAGCGCTACGGCCTCACTCTGTCCGATCAGCAGATGGAGCAGATTGCCCTTCGCCGGATAGACGCCCTGCAAGCGACCGGACGGGTGGAGTTCGGCGAAAGCATCCTGCGGAAGCTGGTTTATGCTTTCTGCGATTCTCCCTATATCCGGCAGGCTGAATATGCCAACATGCTGGCTGAACTGTTGGACCTGTTTTATTATTTCAAGGGCGAGTGTATGGAGCAGCTGACCGACGACGAGCTGATCGAGGGGATGCGGCTGGTTTTTGACGAAGCAGCCAGCGGAAGCCTTTCCTTCCTGGCAAACCTCGACCGGGAGATTATGGAGGAGGTCGCCCAAACCGGCAGTCTGGAGGGAACACCGCTGGAGGACGGCGAGATCGACTGGGGTGATATCGATGGATGAGATCATCGCCCGGGCCGGGCAACAGGGCATCGAGCCGCCCTTGTCCCCGGAAGAGCAGCTTTTGCTCCAGCAGCAGCTCCTTTCCCTTCTCGCCCGGCAGACGGCTCATTACACTGCCGGAGACAGTTCCTCTGTCCCGGTCGAGACCGCTGAAAGGCTGCTCCGCTCGATCTGCTTTACCCTGCACATCCACCCGGAAAGCGATTCCGGGGAATATCGGACGCTGCTGGGACAGGATATGGGCGTCCTGCTGGCCCGCGGCATCGAGCAGCTGCAGCAGAAGTTAGAGGATGGTCAGGCGCTCTGGACGGCGCTTGTGACCCATCTGCCGCCGGTGACGAATATTGCCCTGCGCGATACGCTGGGCAGCATCGGCACCTTCTGGGGACGGTATGACATCCGTTTTCTTGCCCAGGAAATTCCCTGCGATATCGATTACCAGCTGGCAAGGCCGGTTCCGGAGACGCTGCAGGGTGTCGACTATGTAAACCGGTATCTGCAGCATCTGGCGATTGAGAGCGATTTTCTCTGCCGCTTCCGGAAAGAGGCTCTGGTGCCGCTCCTGCGGGCTTACTGCCCGGACTATAACGGACTGCTGATAAACCTCTATGAACCGGCAGCGGCCAATGCAGTCGGGCTGGCGCTGCTCGGAGAGTCTCCTGAAATGCTGGACATTGCTCCCGAGGTTCGGGGTGAGCTGGAAGAACTGTTTGCCCATCAGACGAAGCAGGAAATCCGGGAGACCCTTGCCGCCGGCGCCCGGCAGCTTGCGGATATGCTTGCCATCCAAAGCCCGATGGCAAGAGAATATCTGCGGGGCTGCGCGGAGGATCTGGCACCCCGTATCGCCACAGCCCGCGACCACGGCGGCCTGTCCGGCATCTTCCTCTCCGCCCGGAAATAACACCAAAACCACCTTCCCGGCATAGGATAACAGGGAGGTGGTTTTTATGTGCGCGATTGCCGGTATACTGGAAATAAAAAATAAGGCGGAAAAAGTGCCGCCCGAAAAAATCCTGTCGACGATGGAGCGGCGCGGACCGGACGACACCGGCGTTTTTGCGGATGGGGACACGCTGCCCGCTGTAACCCTCTACCATGCCCGGCTGGCGGTCATCGACCCGGCTCACGGACGGCAGCCGATGGTTTATGAAACGGATGGGAAAGTCCGCTTTGCCCTGGTCTACAACGGGGAACTGTACAATACATCCGAGCTGCGGGCGCAGCTGGAAGCCCTCGGTCACCGGTTCCTGACCGATACCGACACGGAAGTGGTGCTGCACAGCTACATGGAATGGAGAGAGGACTGTCCGCGCCGGTTCAACGGCATCTTTGCCTTTGCCGTCTGGGATGTGCAGCAAAAAAGCCTGTTTCTTGCCCGCGACCGGATGGGCGTCAAACCGCTTTTTTACACCTGGCAGGACGGGAACTTTCTCTTTGCATCGGAAATCAAAACGCTGCTGACATTCCCCGGCGTCAAGGCGCAGATCGATGCGGAAGGGATCGCTGAACTGATGCTCTGCGGTCCGGGACGGACGCCGGGCTGCGGCGTATTTAAGGGCATCCGGGAGCTGCGCGCGGCGGAATGTGCTGTCCTGACACCGGACGGGGAAATGAAAATCAGCCGTTACTGGAAGCTGACGGCGCGCAGGCACACCGAAAGCTTTGCGGAAACGGCGCAGCATGTCCGCTTTCTGGTACAGGACGCAATTTGCCGCCAGCTCATCAGCGACGTGCCCATCGGTACCTTTCTTTCAGGCGGCCTCGATTCCAGCCTGATCTCGTCGGTGGCCTGCTCCGCTCTGCAGGAACAGGGCAAGCACCTCGAGACCTTCTCGGTCGACTACAAGGACAACAGCCGCTACTTCAAATCCGGCAAATTCCAGCCCCAAAGCGACTCCGGCTTTATCCCGGTCATGCAGCGGTACCTGTCCGAAAAAGACCCGCTCTGCCGCCACAACCTGATTGTGCTCGATACCCCGGCGCTGGCAGAGGCCCTTTACGCGGCGGTCGATGCCCGCGACCTGCCGGGAATGGCCGATGTGGACTCCTCGCTGCTCTTATTCTGCAAAGAGATACGCAAAGAGGTGACGGTCGCCCTGTCGGGAGAGTGCGCCGATGAGATTTTCGGCGGCTATCCCTGGTACCGCGACCCGGAGATACGGGCAAAAGCGGGCTTTCCCTGGGCGCAGACGACCGACTGGCGGAGCAGCTTCCTAAGGCCCGAATATCTCTCCCGTATTGACCCGGCCGCCTTTATGAGCGAACGCGAACAGATGACCCTGCGCGACACCGACACGCTGCCGGAAGACGAGGAAAACCCCACCGAAAAGCGGATGAAGCAGATGATGCGGCTGAACACCGACTGGTTTATGCAGACGCTGCTCGACCGGAAAGACCGGATGAGCATGTACTGGGGGCTGGAGGTCCGGGTGCCCTTCTGCGACTACCGGATCGCAGAGTATCTGTACAGCGTCCCATGGGAGATGAAAGATCACGACGGGTATGAAAAAGGGCTGCTGCGCAGCGCCATGGAGGGCTGGCTGCCGGAAGAGGTGCTCTGGCGCAAGAAAAGCCCGTACCCCAAGACCCACAATCCCACTTACCGGGCAGCGGTGACATCGATGCTGCGGGAAATCGCCGCGGACAAAAACGCACCGCTATTGCAGCTCATCCGACCGGAGATGCTTACAAAGCTCATGGAAAGCGACAGCCCGGTTCCGTGGTATGGACAGCTGATGACCACGCCGCAAACGGAGGCGTATCTGATTCAACTCAACTACTGGCTGGACAAATGGCAGGTGGAAATCCTGTAAAAGACAACAGCGGAACGGCTCCGACCGTCCCGCTGTTTTGATATTCCGGTTATTTCGCCGCAATATACACATCCATATACCCGACACCGTCTTTTTCATATTCCCGCTCAAAGCAGGGGATAACGCTGTCCTCCGTATGCTCGATACCGTTCACCTGCATATAAGACATCAGGGTCTTATATCCGTTCGGAATCGTGCGGAAAGGCGCGCTCATGGGGTCGCGGATGGTGACAACGGCGTACTTCTGCTTGTTCTGGGTGATGATTTCCGCATTTTCATCCGGCAGAACCAGCTCAGGCGGCAAAACCCATGCGGCCGCATAGCCGTGCATATGAAACACATTGATCTGTTCCTGGGACAGGACCGGGAAATCCCAGCCGATAATATCCGGGTTTTTGATGCCGCAGCTTTCCGCCCATTTCCGCACATGGCCGATGGCGTCGTCCTCCGGCTCCATGCTGATAACTGCGTACCGGATATAGCGGAATGCCGGAACTGTTTCCACCCGCAGATTTTCGTAACAGTCGTCATATACGCCCATATCTTCCCGGAAAAGATTGTCCAGGGTGCAGGAGAAGATCCTGCAAAGCTCCATGGCCTTGTCCATCTCCGGGAAAGCCGCGTCCAGCTCCCATTTGGAAACCGTCTGGCGGCTGACCTGCATCTTTTCTGCCAATGCCTCCTGGGTCATGTTGCCGCGCATCCGTCTTAAAAACTGCAAATTCTTCCCAAAACTCATTGTAGCCGCTCCTTTCGTACTCTCGTCTCATCTCGTCCGGACAAGACCAGTATACAACGTGGACCGCGCTCCTTCCACCATTTTCAGCGGGCAGTTTTCTCCTTTCCCGCAACTTCCGGTTGCAAAGTTGCACAGCTCACAGCGAAAACCGCTCCCGTATTATCTGCGCCGCTTCCGCAGGAGGAAGGCTGGTATTGTCAATCCGGATATAGTTTTCAAAAGGAATTTCGCCGTCGAAGCTGACACACCGGCAGTGCGCGTCGTCATGGAGCAGCCTTGCGCCCGAGGCCTTGATATCCCGCTTGGAAGGCTTATGTTTCAGCCGGTTTTCGGTGGCGTTGCGCTGCAGCCGCACCTCCTGCGGCGCGATCAGCTCAGCATAATAAAACTGCGTACCGGGGTGGTTTGTCTCAAAAATTTCCCGGACATGGGCAATATAGTCCCAGTCGGACTGCATATCAAAGGCCCACAGGTAGGTGAAGATCATCCCATAAGCGTCTGTCTTTGCAAATTCCTCGAAAATCACCTCGCGCAGGCGGTTGATCGCCTTGCCGTTAAAATCCCCGAAGATTTCCAGCACCGGCTCGATGGTCATATGGTTATGAAACAGCCGCAGCCCCGTCTGTTTCATCAGTTCCTGCCCTACGGTCATCTTCCCGACCGCCGCGTCGCCAATTAAAAGTACCAGCTTCATATTTTCCCTTCTTCCGCATAAATTTTACTTATCATAGCAGAAATTGAGAGAAAAAGAAGCTGGTATTCTTCACGAAAATTCAGCCTTGATATATCGCACATTGACGAAAAAGGCGTTTATTTGACCCATACCCCATTCCGGTCGACCCAATATCCGTCCGGCGTCCTGGTATTTATCAGCATCGCACCGTCCGCACCGAGATAATACCACTCACCCTTCCACTGGACCCACTGATTCTCCATCATGGCGCTGTCTCCGCCAAAAAAATACCATTTCCCATTATAGGAAATCCACTGATTCTGGAGGAGTGCACCGTCTTTTCCGGCATAATACCATCTGCTCTGCCCTTTGCTCCAGCGGTCGGTCTGCAGATACCCGCTGCTGTCCAGATAGTACCATTTTCCGCCTACATTCGCCCAGCGCTGTTCCGTCTGCAGATAGCCCTGGAGATTGATATACCGTGTGCCCGTTTCGTCGGTGACCCAGCGGTCTGCGACACAGACGCCGTCCTCATCAAAATAGGTCCAGAGATTGTCATCGTCCAGGAAATGCTGCCAGCCGGTCATCTTCTGATAGATATGCGTATCCGTATCGAAACAGACAAACCGGTCGGCGCCGTAATCATCCGTTATGCGGCACCAGCCTCCCGCGAGCCAGCCCGCCTCACTATAATTATCGTCCGAAGTGAAAATGTAGTACCAGTTTCCATCCCACCGGACCCATCCGCGCTGTTCGGTGACCGGATAATTCCCGTCTTTTACCGGCTGCATCCCGCCGTCTTCATCGATATAGCGGTAGGGCGTATCTCCGTAATACAAAATCGTCTCATCGCCGTAGATGCCTGTTATGCCTTCATAGTTGATCTGTACTTCGGAAGGGGAATAGCCTGTCCCCGACCAGATACAGTAATCCCGCCAGACGCCGTCTATTTCAATCAGTCCCAGCTGCAAAACACCTTTCCGGTCAAATTGAAAAGGCGCGGTGACCGGCCCTTTCCGGCTGTTGATGGTCAGCTCCTGTATACCGGTCTGCATATACCCGTCATCGGGATTAAAATAGTACCAGTTCCCGTCAATTTCGCGGAAACCATAATAATACCACTGAATATAAACGGTATTGCCGCTTGCATCCGTCTCTTCTGTCAGCACATAATACCGCGTCCCGCTGTTTTCGCGGACAAAGCCGGTCTTTGCGTTTTCCGGCTCCACGGTTATCCATTCCAGCGCCTGTGCTGTCTGCGTCCATAATCCGCACAAAGCCGCTGTTATCATGCCTGCGGCCAGGATTTTTTTCAGTCTTTTCATCATAATCTTCCTTTCTGCCTTTGACCAATGCGCCCAAGATTCTATGCATATAAAAACGCAGCATCGGCAGAAATGTTACAGACAAAGCCCTTATTACAGCAAAAAAGTTCACAGCCGAAAACTTCCGGCTGTGAACTGCCTGAGATATTAAGAATCAGCCTTTGCAGCACATCCGCCGTTTCCAGCGTAACAGTCCCGTCTTCCTTGACAAAACAGGGGATGCCGATGCCGCCTACTGCTCTTACGGCGTCAAAGAGCGGCTCCTTATCGCGGATTGCGAGGAAGGCTTTCAGCTCGGCAGTGCTGCCGGTGATGTCGTGGTATTCATAGGGAATGCCTTTTTTATCGAGTTCTTTGACAGCGGCCACACAGTCGGGACAAAGAGGGGTTCCATACAGTTTCATCATTTTCTTTCATCCTTTCATCTCTTTTGCTTTTTATAGGGTAGTTCTGCTTTTTTTGATTTCGTGCCTTTTCGGAAACGTTTTTATACGGCTTTTCCCTGCCGAAGGCAGGGAAAAAGCCTTTAATCAGAAACTCCACTGGAAAAGCCGCCTGCCCTGTTCCGCGTGGAACAGGTACAGACGGCTTTGTCCGCAATATCAGTCAAATTGTATCAGAGGTTCCCAAATTTCAGGCGTTTTTGCCCTGAATATAAGCGTCCATCGCCGCAGCGGCGGTCTTGCCCGCGCCCATGGCGAGGATAACGGTCGC
>CAMAJC010000054.1 GCA_945835425.1 uncultured Clostridia bacterium | reverse complement strand
GGAGACGCTTCTTCGCCTGCCCGGCCGTCACCGTTTTCTGTTGTAAGCTGGCGCATATGGACCTGCTGGTCATCCCGGCAGAGCCATATGCCCTGCAGCGCTCCAAAAGACACGGGCAGCGTCTCTGCCTTTCCCGGACTTAACTGCTGCAAAAGCCGCATCTGCTGCACCCAGGCAGTAAGGTTATGCCCGGCAAAAAGGCTGCGGGCAGCTTCCTGCCGGACACGAATGCCGCACAGACGGCTCCAAAGCGCCGCGTCTTCATAGCCGCTCACCGTCTGAAACAGCCGCAGCGCACCGATGGTGTCATCCTGCCCGTACAGGGCCTGCGCCGTCCCATATGTATCGGCAATCACGCCTTTCAGTTCATGCAGCGTCTGCGAACGGTCCTCAATTTCCGCCAACACCGGCAGGGTATCCTCCTGCGCCATGTTCAGCAGCTCCTGCTTTTGCTGCAGCAGCGTGATCTGCCGGCTGAGGGCGTCCGCCTGTCCGGTGAGGTCCCCTGCCAACTCTGCCGTCGTCTGCCGGCCGCTCAGAAAGGTCAGCTCGGTTTCGACGCGGGTGAGGCTCTGCTGCAGGTAATCGGACTGCCACTGGCTCACCTTCCCGGCCACCGCCGTCATGACGAGCATCACCGCTGCCGCGTAAATGAGCGTGCGGAAGATAAATTTCACCCAGCTGCTCTCCAGATACCGTGCACGGAAAAGAAAGCTGCCGCCGAACCGCTCGGGCAATGTGCCTGTATATTCCTGTTTTCTGATGTTGGTCATAATGAAAACGCTCCTTTTGTCTTGTTTTTTCTTTATCCGGCCTGTCCCGGCAGGGTTTTGCATTTCCTCTGCAAACCTCCCTTCCTTCGACAAGGCCCATAAACGCACGAAAGCGGCATAAACCGACGATTTTGTCGATTTATGCCGCTTTCGGCGATATTCAGGATTTTTTCGTCATCTGACTTCCGTATTTTTCGACGGCAGATGACTATATATTTTATTTCTCGTCCGGAACAAGGTCGATGCCCAGTTCCTTTAACTGCGCTTCATCGATCGGAGCCGGGCAGCCGCTCATCAGCTCGGACGCCGACTGCACCTTCGGGAAGGCGGTGACGTCACGGAGCGAATCTGCACCGCACAGCAGCATCGTCAGACGGTCGAGGCCGATGCCCATGCCGCCATGAGGCGGCGCGCCGTAGTGGTACGCGTCCACCAGGAAGCCGAATTTCGTCTCGATCTCCTCGTCGGACAGGCCCAGCGAGCGGAACATATGCTCCTGCAGCTCGGAATCGGTGATACGCATCGAACCGGAAGACAGCTCGACGCCGTTGAGAACCAGGTCGTAGCACTTTGCGCGAACCTTCTCCGGCTCGGTGTCCAGATAAGGCAGGCATTCATCCAGAGGCATCGTAAAGGGATGGTGCATCGCGACCCATTCGCCGGTCTCCTCGTCTTTCTCAAAGAACGGGAACTCGACAATCCAGGTGAACGCCCAGCCCTCGGGGATAATGTCCATCCGCTTTGCGCAGGTGGTACGCAGAGCGCCCAGTACCGGCAGGGTCACGCTGTTCTTATCGGCGACAATGAGCGCCACATCGCCCTTCTCGCAGCCGAGACGGGCCAGAATCGCGGCCAGCTCCTCTTCCGAGAAGAACTTCGCAAAGGAGCAGCTGGGCTTTTCATCGACCCAGCGCACAAACGCAAGGCCCTTGGCGCCAATGCCTTTGGCCTGCTCGGTCAGCTTGTCGATCTCCTTGCGGGTATAAACCTTCGCGCCGTCCTTGACGGTGATGCCGCGGACAGAACCGCCTGCTGCAATCGCGCCGGTAAAGACGCCGAAACCGGAGTCTTTTACAAGGTCGGAGATATCGGTGATTTCCATGCCGTAGCGGATATCGGGCTTGTCCGAACCGAACCGCTCCATGGCCTCCTGATAGGTCAGTCTGGGCAGCGGCGTGGGGATATCGACGCCCATGGCGTTCTTCATCAGATAGCTGACAAAACGCTCGCCGAGAGCCAGAATATCCTCCATATCCACAAAGGACATTTCCAGGTCGATCTGGGTAAACTCGGGCTGACGGTCAGCACGCAAGTCCTCATCTCTAAAGCAGCGGGCAAACTGAACATATTTGTCAAAGCCTGCGATCATGAGCAGCTGCTTGTACATCTGCGGGGACTGGGGCAGGGCATAAAAGCTGCCCTTATGGACACGGGACGGGACGACATAGTCGCGTGCACCCTCGGGAGTAGACTTGATCATCATGGGGGTGTCGATCTCGATGAAGCCCTCTTTTGCGAAGAACTCATGGGCGACGCTGGTGATCTTTGCGCGCTTGATGATGTTCTGCTGGAGCTGTCTCCGGCGCAGGTCGAGGTAACGGTAGCGCAGCCGCAGCTCCTCGTTGGTGTCGGTCTCGTCGGTGATATGGAAAGGCGGTGTCTGGGCGCGGGAAAGGATCCGCAGCTCGGTGACGTAGATTTCGACATAGCCGGTGGGAATCTCGGGGTTGGGCGCTTCGCGCATCCGCACCGTTCCTCTTGCCATCAGGACGTACTCGCTTCTGGCCTCCTTGGCCTTGGCGATGACCGCGCGGTCGGTGGTGTCGTCAAAAATCAGCTGGACGATGCCGGTGCGGTCGCGCAGGTCGATAAAGACCAGCTCGCCCTTGTCGCGCTGTTTATTGGTAAAGCCGCCGACAACTACTTCCTTGCCGACGTCGGCGGTGGAAACCTCGCCGCAGTAATGGGTACGTTTCATACCCGTCATTAAGTCTGCCACTGTAAAGACTCCTCTTTTGTAATATATATAATTATCAGGTATTACCGGTACATACAGGTGTGCTTATTTATTCATTTCCGGAATATCCAGGTCAGCGCCGAAAGCCGCACTCAGGCTTTCGATCTCCTCATCATAGAAAAACTGGGCCAGTGTCTCGTCGTCCAGGGCGATCTCTCTGGTCTCGCCGGACTCCATGTTCTTGATATTGGCCTTATTTTCCGCCAGCTCGTTGTCGCCGAGGATCATCGAATAACGTGCGCCGATCTTGTCCGCATATTTCATCTGCGCCTTGACGCTGCGCCCGACGATATCACATTCGGCGGTAAAGCCCTCTTCCCGCAGGCTGCCGACCAGCTGGAGCGCCTTGATGGACGCCTCCTCACCGATCGAGCCGATGTACAGGTCGCAGGAAGCCGGAGCCGGGATTTCAATGCCCTGTGCTTTCATGACCATCAGCAGCCGCTCGACGCCCATGGCGTAGCCGATGCCGGGCTGGTCTGCGCCGCCGAGGCTCTTGATGAGGCCGTCGTACCGGCCGCCGCCGCAGACGGTGCTCTGTGCACCCAAATCGCCGGAAACAAACTCAAAAACGGTGCGGACGTAGTAGTCCAGGCCGCGGACGATGCGGGGATTGACGGTGTAGGCGATGTTCATCGCGTCCAGCCGTTTTTTCAGGCCCTCAAAATGTGCGCGGCAGTCGTCGCAGAGGTAATCCAGCACGACCGGCGCGTCCTTGGCGATCTCGTGGCACTCGGGGTTCTTGCAGTCGAGGATACGCAGGGGGTTTTTCTCCAGTCTGCCAAGGCAGGTCTCGCAAAGGCAGGCTTTCTTCCCTTCAAAGTAAGACCGCAGAGCCGCGTGGTATTCCTTGCGGCAGGTGGGGCAGCCGATGGAGTTGATCTCCAGCGAGATGTTCTGAATGCCCAGGATGCCGAAGAAGTCGTTGACAAAGGAGATAACTTCCGCGTCGGCCGACGGGGAAGCGGAGCCAAACAGCTCCATGCCCAGCTGATGGAATTCGCGCATCCGTCCTGCCTGCGGTTTTTCAGCCCGGAAGCAGGAAAGGGCATAAGACAGCTTGACCGGCAGCGCGCCGTTAATCAGCCCGCTCTCGATGACTGCGCGGTTGACGCCGGCGGTGCCTTCGGGCCGCAGCGCGAGGTCTCTGCCGCCCTGGTCGGTGAAGGTGTACATTTCCTTCTGGACGACGTCGGTGGTGTCGCCGACCGAACGGATAAACAGCCGCTTGTCCTCAAAGGTCGGAATCCGAATCTCCCCAAAGCCGTACAGCTTCGCCGTATCGATGAAAAGCCGCTCGACAAACTGCCATTTGTAGCTTTCGGAAGGGAGCACGTCCGCCGTGCCCTTGATCGATTTGATTTCTAAAGCCATGCAGATAAACATTCCTTTCTGTTCTCTGCCGGAAGATATCGCGGCATACCTGTGTCCGGCAGCAAGGCAGAAAACGGGATCGAAAGATTCACTTTCAATCGTCTCTCCTATTATCTCTATTTTTGTATGCGAAATTTGCCGCAATATGGGAACGTTTCACAAAAAACTTTCCCTTTAGCAAACAAAGCAAGCGCAGGGTTCACCGAAACGCTTCAGTTTCAGCAAAACGGGGCTTACTTTGCGGTTTGCAATATTAAGGTCAAAGAATCAATAACCCTGGTTTACGATGATTCTCCAGTCAAGGTCGCCTCTTTCAAGGCCATGAATCAGTACTTCGGCCGTCGCCATGTTGGTCGCCATGGGGATATTATGGACGTCGCAGAGTCTGAGCAGGTTCATTTCGTTCTGCTCTAAGGATTTGCTGGTCAAAGGGTCGCGGAAAAACAGGAGGAGGTCAATCTCGTTACATGCGATCAGAGATGCGATCTGCTGGTCGCCGCCCTGCGATCCACTTAAAAATCGCCTGATATTCAGACCGGTCGCTTCAGAGATCAGTTTGCCGGTTGTGCCCGTAGAACAGAGATTATGCCGACTCATAATACCGCAATACGCAATGCAAAACTGCACCATCAGTTCTTTCTTGGAGTCATGAGCAATTAATGCGATGTTCATGGAGATCAATCCTTTCTATATACTGTTTTGCCACGCATCCGGAGCGCCCGGACACGGTGTCATCAGAATAAAATAAGAGAAATTCTGATTTAATCGGTTTTTCTCTTTTTCGGAGACGAGTTCCAGTGGCTTTTCCCCCGCCTGGCAGCGGGGAAAAGCCATTAAACCAAAAGTTCCTAAGGGGCAATAGAACCGCGCCGCCTTTCCCTAGCGGACGATCAGCGGCTGATACTCACCGCCAAGCCTTGCGATAATAGCCCGGCAGACCCTTTGCAGTTCCCCTTTTGGGTCCGGCAGCCTGCCATGGGAAGAAAACAGCGTCACTTCCCCGTCCTCCGGGACAACGCCGATCAGCTGCGAGCCGACCCCGTCGATCACTTCATCCAGGTCCTGCACCACCTGCCGGCGGATAAACTTGCGGTTGACCCGGTTGATGATCAGGCGGTGGGAGGTGAAACCGCGGGAGAGCATTTCCCGCACCACCTGGTTCCCGTCCCGGATACAGACCGGGTCCGGCGTCGCGATGATCAGCGCCAGATCGGCGACTTCGCAGGTGATGCGCAGACCTCTGCCGAGACCGGCAGGGGTGTCCAGAATAATGAGGTCAAAATAAGCGCGCAGCCCGTCGAGCAGCAGTCGCATATCCTGTATCAGGATCGGCCCTGTCATCGAGACCGGCGCGACGATCGCGTACAGCCCCGAGACGTTCGGACTGGGGATGATCGCGCTGCTGATATTGCAGCGGCCCTCCAGCAGATCGCCCAGGTCGTATACGACCCCGCTGATTCCCAGCATGATATCCAGGCCGCGCAGACCGGCATCGAGTTCGATCAGCAGCACCCGGCTTCCGGACGCCGCCGCGGCGATACCCAGGGACACGGTCAGCGTGGATTTCCCGACGCCGCCTTTTCCGGAGGTTACAGCAAGGACTTTTGCCTTTCTGGCAGGCATGCGATGATCATTCCTTTCTGTTTCTGCCGGCCCTGCACTGCGCACCCATCCGCAGGCGGGAATTTTCCTGGCGTTCATCACCGGTTTTCTCTCCGTTCATGAAAATGGGCATAATTCGGCCTATAGATAAAATCAATTAAGTATATATTACCACATTCGGCTGCAAAATACCATAGGAATTTTGCATTTTTTCACAGTTCGTAAAAACTAACCGGAAAATTTGGCGAACTTGCTCTGACATTCTGGCAATTTTTTCCGAAACGGAACCATAAAATGCTGTTTCTTTTGTCTAAGGAGCCTTTAACCGGCCGGATTTCCGCTTTTACCGCTCACTTATACGCATTTTTTCCCGGAAAATTCTGATTGATTCTGTTTTTGCCTGCCAAAACATATCCTGCCCTTTTTAGTCAGGATTCTCTCACGAATTTCGCGCCAGTTCCTCCCAGGCCAGCAGAATATCCCGAATCATCCTCGCTGCGCCGTACCCTTCCTCCAGCATAATGCCGATGGAGATTTCCGCGCCGTCGGCCGGTGCGAAGGCGATAGCGGCGGAGTTGGTGGTATCGGTCGTCACCTGCGGGGTGCCGGTCTTGATCGCCACCGCATAGCCCAGATTGTCCAGGGCATAGTCCGGGTTGGTCAGCCGCAATCCTGCGCCGACCATGCCGTCCTTGACCGCCTGAAAGGTCTCCTCGTCCATATCAAAAGAAGAGAGCACTTCCGGCCCGGTCTTTTCGATCAGCTCGCTGCCGTCGAAGCTGCGCACCTCGTCCAGCAGGTAGGTTTTGTACCGGGTTCCCCGGTTGCCGATGGTCATGGCCTGAATCGCCAGCTGCAGAGGTGAGACCATTGTGTCCATCTGGCCGATGGAGGCCTGGACGACGTTGCCCTGTGTCCAGACGCCGCCGCGCGATTTGGTCTGCTCCGGGCTGGTGAGGGTGCCGACGGCGCTCCCCAGCTCCAGCCCCGTCTCGGTCCCCAGTCCCAGCAGGTTTGCGTATTGATTGATCGTCTCAATGCCAGTACGTCTCCCGACGTCATAGAAAAAGATGTTGCAGGACTTGGTCAGCGCATCCCGCACCGCCAGTTCCCCATGCCGGTCAAGACAGGTCGGATGGAAGGTATTGCCCTCGATAACCTCGTCATAATAAGTATACACCTTGTTGCAGAGGACCGTCTCCTCCGGGTCGATGACCTCTTCCTCCAGCGCCGCCGTCGCAACGACGGTTTTGAAGGTCGAGCCGGGACGGTAAAGGCCGTCGAAGGCCCGGTTGACCAGCGGCGTATTCTCCGTCTCCAGCAGGGAAGCATAATCGGCATAATAATCATTGATATCATAGGATGGATAGGTCGCCGCCGCCAGCACCGCGCCGGTTTTGGCGTTCAGCACGACCACCGCGCCGCCTTTGACGTTGCCGCCCTCCTCCGGGTCGCCGTTTTCCCGCAGCCGGGCGATATAATTTTCCAGGATCTCCTGCACCCGGCGCTGAAACTTCGCGTCCAGGGTCAGGATGGCCGTATTCCCCGACTGCGGCTCTTTGGTCACTTCCTCGCTCAATATCTCGCCCGATTCGCTCTGCTGCACCGTCCGCTCGCCGTCTTCTCCGCGCAGAATCGACTCGCAGTACCGCTCCATCCCGAACTTGCCGACCGAGTCGCTCATCCGGTAGCCGAAGGATTTATAGGTTTTCCATTCCTCCGCCGACATCAGGCCGACCGTTCCCAGCAGATGCGGCGCAGTCGCTCCTTCCGGGTAACTGCGGATATCCTCCTCGGCGATATCGACGCCGGGAAGCTGGTGGGCAAGCTCCTTGACCTGCAGAGCGGTCGAAAAGGAGACGTCCTCCGCAAAGGTATAGGCGTTGTTGGTCAGAGAAAACTGCTGCACGATCATCCCGTAGCAGACCCCTGCGATCCTGCGGCGGACAGCTGCGTCTTGCTCCTCGATTCCGTACCGCTTGCAGAGGTTATACATGCAGTCCTCCGCCGTCGCATAAACGCTCAGCTTCAGCGCTTCCCGCAGAGCCTGCGCCTCCTTTTCGGAGCCTTCGGTGAAAGCGGCGCCGTCCTCGCTGATGGGCAGCGGGTCGTACCAGCTTTCGCCCATTTTGATACACAGGTCGGTCAGCTGCTTGATCCGTCCGCTCATCCCCTCATCGGGGAAAAAGGCATAGTAAAAGACGATGTTCAGCCCCGTCCGGTTCTCGGCCAGCGGCTCTCCGTCCCGGTCGAGGATTTCTCCGCGGGCAGCGCTGATGGGGATAATCGAGACGCTGGTGCTCTGGGTCTGGGCGTAGTAGGTTTCGCCGCGGACGATTTGGATGGACATCAGGTTGACGAGGTAGACCGCCGCTGTCACAAGGGCGATAAAAGAGAGGACAAACAGCCTTCTCCGCTGGCTTTTGTCCTTGTCTTTGGACGGCCGCGGATGGAGCGACGGCAGCGGCATTTTAATCACCTCGATTTATACCATAATAAGTCTGATTTAAGAGTGGAGCTTGTGAAGAGTGAAGAGTGGAGAGTGAAGAGTGGAGTGAAGGAGCGGCGCGGGTCGCGCCGCGATTCAATGATGCGCTTCCAAACAAACAAGACAATGAACAGACAGGTTTGCCGGTTGACATTTCATACGAAAGCACAGCTTTGTTTTTACAGTTTGCCTTCTTAAAGGAGTCAATCTATTCAATCGTGCGGCGAACCGCCGCACACCATAACTCCACTCTCCACTCTTCACTCTTCACATTTCACTTCACTCTTCACACTATTTCCGGTGCAGGCTGCTGGCTTCGATGCCCATTGTCCTGTCCCGGATAAAGCGGATGAGCAGGCAGACCGGCAGGGAGAGTATGCCGGTATAGACGCTCTGCAGCAGCAGTTCCAGCAGCACCTTCCCGGCCATCCCGTCGGCATATCCCCAGATAAACAGATAAAATTCCGCGTCCCACAGCCCGCAGACAAGGGCCGCCGCTGCCGCCAGCCAGACGGCGTTTAACGGATTCTGCCGCAGCCAGGTTTCCGCGAGATAGGCTGTTCCGGCGCAGCAGAGGAGCACTGCCAGCCCGTAAAACCCCAGCAGCTTTCCTGCCGATACGTCCCAGATAAGCCCTGCCAGCACCCCGTACCCGCAGGCCGCGATGCTGTTTTTTTCCAGGAGCGCCACCGACATGGCCGCCGACAGTATCAGCACCGGCCGCACGCCGCCGATCGAAAAAAACGCCGG
>CAMAJC010000053.1 GCA_945835425.1 uncultured Clostridia bacterium | reverse complement strand
TTTATTTTCCCGGCTGCTCAGGTTTTTTCGCTTCCGCTTCATGCGGCGCCATTTCCGCTTCGGTGAGCGGGATGGTGTGCGGCGGAGATTTTGCCTTACTGATGATCGGGTTATCCGGGGAAGCATAGGAGCTGGTGGCGGTCGCCAGCTTTTTGCGCTGGAGCATCCATTCGGAGAACTCCCGGACCAGCGCGTAAATGACCGCGAAGGTCGGAACGCCGATGATCATGCCGACAGGACCCATCAGGGCGCTGAACAGGGTGATCGAAAAGACGACCCAGAACGCCGACAGGCCGGTGGTGTCGCCGAGAATCTTCGGCCCGATGATGTTGCCGTCCACCTGCTGGAGGATGATGATAAAGACGGTGAACTTGATGGCGGCATAGGGGTCGATGATCAGCAGCAGCAGAATCGACGGGATTGCGCCGATGAACGGGCCGAAATAGGGGATGATGTTGGTGATGCCGATGATAACGCTGATGAGGGTGGCGTACGGCCATTTGAACAGCGTCATGACGATATAGCAGATGACGCCGATGATTGCCGAGTCGATGATCTTGCCGACGATAAAGCCGTTGAAGATATAGTTGCTGGTGTGGGTGATTTCGATCAGCTTGTCGACGACCTTGCCCGGCAGGATGGCGTAGCAGAATTTCTTGACATGGGCGTAGAAAAGCTCCTTGCTGGAAAGCAGGTAGATCGAAACGATCACGCCGATAATAATGTCGAGGAACTGGCCGATGACCGAGGTGGTAAGCTGGAAGACCTGCGGAATCAGGGAGGTAAGGTCGCTGATCAGGTTGGTGATGTAGGTTTCCAGTTTGCCGAAGATCTTGGTCAGGGTCTCGGTCTGGGTCAGCATTTCCAGGTCGAGGTCGTACTTGATGGCCAGGTCGTTCAGAATAGTGGGGAAGGCCTTGAACCAGTTGTAGACCTGCGGAATCAGGTTGGTAATGCTTTCGATAATCTGCGGCAGGATGATCCAGACGAGGATGCCCAGCACGACGAACGCGAAGATGTACGACATCAGCAGCCCGAGGCTCCGTTTGACCCGGCGGCTCATTTTGCCGCGGCTGATGAGGTTTAACAGCCTTTCCGATGCTTTCAGCACCGGGTTGAGGATATAAGCGATCACAGCGCCCAGAATAAAGGGGCTGAGGATGTTCAGGACATTTTTCAGCCAGCCCTTGACCGCGCCCAGGTGCATCATGCACAGGATGCAGGCGGCGGATAAAACGATTACAAGAAAGGCGTGACCGGCGATGGCGGCATGTTTTTTGTCAACAGGAAGTTTCATAAGCGGCTCATTCCTTTCTGTCGGGGTTTACAGCCGCGGTCAGGACTTCGCCCAGCCCGGCGTGAATCAGCAGGTCGGCGGCGTCGTCCTGCTGGGTCGGGGTTTTGTTGATCAGCACCAGCTTATTTCCGCGGTAATACTGAATCAGTCCGGCGGCCGGATAGACCGCTAAAGAGGTGCCGCCGACGATCAGCATATCCGCTTCCCGTATCGCCCGCAGGGCACCTTCTATGGTGCGCTGGTCCAGCCCTTCCTCGTACAGCACGACGTCCGGCTTGATAATGCCGCCGCACCCCTTTTCCTTACAGCGCGGAATGCCGTTTTCATCGGCGTTTTGCAGGATATAGGACAGGTCGTAAAAAGCGCCGCAGCGGGTGCAGTAATTGCGGTGAACGCTGCCGTGCAGCTCATAGACCCGCTTGCTGCCTGCGGCCTGATGGAGGCCGTCGATATTCTGGGTCACGATGGCGGAGAGCTTCCCTTCCGCTTCCAGCTGCGCCAGAATCCGGTGGGTAGGGCCGGGTTTGGCGTCGGGATAAAGCATCTTATCCCGGTAAAAACGGTAAAAAGCGGCGGGACTGCGCTTATAATAGGTATGGCTGAGGATAATTTCCGGCGGATCGTCGTATTTTTGGTGGTACAGCCCGTCGACGCTCCTGAAATCCGGGATGCCCGATTCGGTCGAGACGCCAGCGCCGCCGAAAAAGACGATGCGGCTGCTTTCCGCTATCCATTGCCGCAGCTGCGCGGTTTTCTGCTCTAAATCCTGCATAAACCTGCTTCCTTTCTGAAAGTATTACTATGGAATTTCTGATATATATTTTTTGCAGATCAGTAAACCGATCAAAGCTTTTCGATATTTCTTGTTATTTATTATAGCACACTTGGGATAAAATGCGGGTGAGTTTACAAAAATTTTCATGAATTTTCTGCGGGAATTAAGAAACCGGCCTTATTTTGCAGCTGCCATAAAAAACCGGCGCGGAAATGTAAAAAAAGCTGGAAAGCCCTTTTCAGAACCGTGAAAAAAAGGTATAATAATGTTAAACATACCGTTTTTCTGACGAAAAATGGCGACAGATTTTAAAGTATCTCAGGAAGCTCTGATTTATTCGACTTTATTTCCTTTCGGAAACGTGTTCATGCGGCTTTTCCCCGCTGTCTGTGTTTAGGCAGACGGCTCCGAAGAGCGGGGAAAAGCCATTAATCAGAGGTTCCCTTACTCTGCCCGGCAGACCGGCAGGGATGGTATCATAGGAACTGGAGGAATGGGCCATGCAGAAAGTGAAGGTCAATATCTGCGGCAGGACATACTGCCTCTGCACAGAGGAGAGCGAGGAATATGTGACCAGTCTCGCGCAGGAGCTGAACGGACGGATCAACCGTTTTATGGACAATAATCCCGGTACGTCGGTGCTTTCGGCGGCGATCATGACGGCGCTGGAGCTGACCGACGACGCTGCCCGCAACGAGGGCGACGCCGACAATTTCCGGGTGCAGCTGAAAAGCTATGCGGAGGAAGCCGCTTCCGCCAAGAAGATGGTGGACAAGCTGCGCCGGGCGCTGGAAGGGCTGGCTCAGGAGAACCAGAAGCTGAAAAGCGACCTGGAGCTGCTGACCCTGCGGGATCAGGTTCAGCAGAACGCTTCCGCTTCGGCAGTCAAAAATTCCGGCAAAACGGACGGCTCCTCTGCGGCTAAATAAAACCCAATCTGCTGCAATACCTTTGGGGAGTTGCAGCAGTTTTTCTGTGAGGCCGTTTTCGGCAGATAAATCCCGCTGAACAAAGCGGAAAAGGGAAAGGATCCGTCGCTTCAGATGAACAGAGATAAATCTTCCCGGCTGGAGGTGCTCGCTCCTGCCGGTTCGATGGACGCGCTGGTCGCCGCCGTCCGGTGCGGTGCCGACGCCGTCTACCTCGGGCAGAAAAATTTCAGCGCCCGCAAAAACAGCCAGAATTTCGATGAGGAAACTCTCACCGAAGCGGTCCGTTATGCCCACCGCTGCGGCGTCAAAATCCATCAGGCGCTGAATATCATCGTCTTTGAACAGGAGCTTGCCGCCCTCAAAGAGTGCATCCATGCGGCAGTCCGGGCAGGCGTCGACGCGATGATCGTCCAGGACTGGGGCGTTGCGGCGCTGGTGCGGGAGTACGCGCCCGATATGCCGCTGCACGCCTCCACCCAGATGGCGATTCACTCTCCGGCAGGCGCGAAGCTGGCGGAGGAGCTGGGATTTTCGCGGGTCGTATTGGCCAGAGAACTGAGCCGGAAGGAGATCGAGCGGATTGTCCAGTCGACCCCGCTGGAGACGGAAATTTTCGTCCACGGCGCCCACTGTATGTCCATTTCCGGGCAATGCTACCTCAGCGCTGCCATCGGCGGCAAGAGCGGCAACCGCGGCCAGTGCGCCCAGCCCTGCCGCCTGCCTTTCCAGGCAGGAAGCGAGGGGATGCGCAGATGCACCGGCGAAAATGTCCTGTCGCTCAAAGATATGGATTTGACCCTGAAACTTCGCGAGATTGAGCAGATGGGCGTGACCTCGGTCAAAATCGAGGGACGGATGAAGCGGCCGGAATATGTTGCGGCGTCCGTCACCGCCTGTAAGCAGGCGCTGCGCGGAGAGACACCCGATCTGGACACCCTGCAGGCGGTATTCTCCCGGAGCGGCTTCACCGACGGCTATTTTGCAGGCAAACGGGACAAAACGATGTTCGGTTTCCGCACCAAAGAGGACGTGACCGCTGCCGGAGACGTTTTCGCCCGCCTTCGCAACCTCTATCATAAGGAAAACCCGCTGGTGCCGGTGCAGATGGCCTTCTCGATGGCAGAAGGGGAGCCGGTGTCCCTGACCGTCTCGGACGGCGAAAACAGCGTCACCGTAAAGGGTGCGCCGCCGGAGAAAGCGGCGGAGGGCAGCCGTCCGGCCGACCGGGAATATGTCCTGCGGTCGCTGGAAAAGCTGGGCGGCACGCCGTACTATGCGGATGAAAAGCCCATCGATGTACAGATCGGGGAGAACCTCATCATGCGGGCATCGGCACTGAACGCCCTGCGCCGGGATGCGGTCGAGCAGCTGGATCAAGAGAGAGAAAACGCCGTGCAGCGACATTTTACAGATTCCCCGCTGCCGGATTTCCAGAACCGCAAAACCGGCGGAAAACCGGCTCTCTGGGGAAAATTTGCGGATATTTCCCAGCTGCCGCAGGATGCGGAAACAGTCTTTGACCGGATGATCTTACCGGCGGTGCAGGTAAAAAAGCTGCTGGAGGACGGAAAATCGTCTGACAAGCTGCTGCCGGTTCTGCCGCGGTTTACCTTCTCGGAGGACGGGTGCAGGGAACTGCTGGGGCAGCTGAAAGCGCTTGGCTGCAGCGCTCTTTACTGCGAGAGCGGCGCCCATATTATGCTGGGAAAAGAGCAGGGCTTCACCCTTTACGGCGGCCCGTATCTGAACCTCTCAAACCCCGTTTCCCTCGCACAGGCAGGAAAGCTCGGCCTGAGCGGCGCGGTGCTGACCCCGGAAGGGAAGCTGGCGCAGCTTGCCGCCCTTTCGAGAAAATCCGGGATTGAGACCGGCGTGTATGCCTATGGCCGCATGGCGCTGATGGCGGTGCGCAACTGTCCCGTCCGCGCACAGATCGGCTGCAAAAACTGCGGGAAGAAAGGGTACCTGCTCGACCGGATGGGCGTAAAATTCCCGGTGCGCTGTGATAAAATGGAAAACAACCTCTCATCTGACAACGCTGTGAGCTTTATCCTCAACAGCCTGCCGCTGTCGATGACCGATAAGCAGGAGCAACTGCGGGACTTTGATTTTGCGCTTCTCGATTTCACCGTCGAAACGCCCGCAGAGGTGCAGAAAATCCTCGCCCATTGGCAGCAAGGTCAGCCGCTTCCGGAATATACCCGCGGCCTTTATACCAGAGGCGTGCTGTGAGCCTTCATGCAGGAACCGGGGAATGAATTATGCAGGCCTTTCCCTGCCGAATAGAATGATTTTGTGGAAAAGTCAGTTGAAAAGGTGGAAAACAAAGGCTCAGAGTGGAAAATTCGACCGTTTTCGCGGGGAAAAGGAAGCACACCCTTAAGTTTTCCACCGATAGATTATGAAGGAAAAACGAATAAACGGTTACATTCTCATAAAGTAAGAAATCTTCATATGTCCTTTAGTATTCGTGTGACCGCTGCTTCGATCAGCCAGGGATCTTTGATTTAGTGGCTCCAAAAAAGAGAAAAACCGATTTAATCAAGAGTTTCCCTGGATAAACAGAAAGGAATAAAAATATGGAAGTCTATTTTCAGAAACTGCGCCCGGAGGCAATTATTCCGTCGCGGGCTACGAGAGAAAGTGCCGGCTTTGACCTGTCGGTCTGCTGTGATGAGCCGGTCGAGCTGGCTCCTGGGGAGACAAAGCTGATGCATATCGGCGTGGCAGTCGTGCTGCCCACCGGTACCGCCGGGATGGTATACCCGCGCAGCGGCCTTGCCACCAAGCACGGCATCAATCTTGCCAACTGCGTCGGCGTTATCGACAGCGATTACCGCGGGGAACTGATGGTGCCGCTCCATAACCACAGCGATAAGCCTTTTACGGTTCAGCCGGGCGACCGGGTTGCGCAGATGGTCGTGACGCCGGTTCTGCAGCCGGATGTACGCGAAATTCCGATGGGCGAGCCGCTCCCGGAAAGCGAACGGGGAACCGGCGGTTTCGGTTCGACAGGGATTTCTGAAGGAGCAGCGCCCAGGGAGGAAATGGGCAGATGAAAAAGACGATTATCTTTCTGATGTTTTTGCTGGCAGGGCTGATCATGGGATCGGTGCTGACCAGAATTGCGGCGGACGTCAGCTTCCTCAGCTGGCTTTGCTGGGGAGATGCAATCGGGTTCGGGTACCCAGACGCGGTGACGCTCGACCTGTCGATTATCCAGCTGAAGCTGGGACTGCATATCGAGCTGAATGTCGCCCGGCTGATCTGCCTGATTGCCGCGATGGCAGCTTACCTGCACTGGGGAAGAAAGCTGTAAATTTCAATGAATAATGAATAGTGAATAATGAAAAATGAATAATTCAGGTGGGTTTTCTGCGAAAACCTTTGATTGAATGGCGGACGGATGAAACCGCCGCAATACCTGCTGTTAATGGAGGATGGAAGATGAATTATATCCTTGGCTCCGGTTCGCCGAGACGGAAGGAGCTTCTCGGGATGATTCTGCCGGAATTTACCGTCAGCCCGTCCCGGTTTGATGAATCTACGCTGATGACTGCCGGGCTTTCGGCGGAGGAAACGGTCAAAACCCTTTCCCGCTGCAAGGCGGCAGATGTATATAATACTTATTGTAAAGAATATACAGACAGTAATATTCCCTTCTGCGTGATCGGCGGAGACACGGTCGTCGTTTCGCCCGACGGCGAGATTATGGGTAAGCCTGCCGACCGGGCAGACGGAGCGCGGATGCTGCGCCGCCTTTCCGGCGCGACCCATCAGGTCATTACGGCGGTGGCGCTGCTGGCGCGGATGGAAGACGGAACCGAGCGGGAACGGGTCTTTTCGGTGTCGACCGATGTGACCTTTTATCCGCTGTCGGATGAGGAGATCGAGCGGTACCTTGACTCCGGCGAGCCTTTCGACAAGGCCGGTGCATACGGTATCCAGGGTCTCGGCGGACTGCTGGTCGAAAAGATAAACGGCGATTACAACAATGTTGTCGGCCTGCCGGTTGCCAAACTGTACAGAGAACTTGATATGTTAATGAATAATGAAGAATGAAAAATGAAGAATTATGGTAGGTTTTCTCCGAAAACCATGATTTAAAATCCATTTTGCGAAGCAAAATACCGCAATTATTCATTATACATTATTCATTCTTCATTATTCATTTGATTATCCAAAGGAGGATGCGGGATGCTTTTTACCAGAGATATTGGGATTGACCTCGGAACGGCCAATACCCTTGTATATATGAAAGGCCACGGAATCATCATCCGGGAGCCGAGCGTCGTGGCGGTGGACGTACATACCGACAAGGTGCGCTGCGTCGGGCAGGAAGCCAAGGATGTGATCGGGCGAACGCCTGAATCGGTGGCGACGGTGCGGCCGCTGCGGGACGGGGTTATCGCCGATTTTGATATCACCATCAGTATGCTGGAGGACCTGATTCGCCGGGCAACCGGGAACAGCTTCCTTGTGCGGCCGCGGGTGGTCATCTGCGTGCCGTCCGGCGTTACCGGCGTCGAGCGGAGAGCTGTCCGGGATGTCACCGAGCAGGCTGGCGCCAGAAAGGTGCTGGTTATTGAGGAGCCGATGGCGGCGGCGCTGGGCGCAGGACTGCCCGTTTCGGAACCGACCGCGTCGATGATTGTCGATATCGGCGGCGGCACCAGCGAAGTGGCGGTCATTTCCCTGGGCGGTATCGTCGCGTCCCGGAGCGTCCGGGTAGGCGGCGACCGGTTTGATGCGGCAATCATCTCCTATGTCCGCCGCAGCTTCAACCTCCTGATCGGCGAACCGACCGCCGAGCAGATCAAAATCCAGGTCGGCAGCGCTGTGCCGCTTAACGGCGAAGGCGAGAGCGAGCTTACCATGGAAGTTAAGGGCCGCAACCTCCTGACCGGCCTGCCGCAGGCTATCCATATCACCTCCCAGCAGGTCCGGCAGGCGCTGCAGGACCCGCTGTCCGAGGTCGTCGAGGCGGTCCACTATACGCTGGAACGGACGCCGCCGGATCTGTCGGCGGACATCATCGACAAGGGAATCGTCCTGACCGGCGGCGGCGCCCTGCTCAGAGGAATCGACCGGCTGATTCATGAGGCGACCAGTATGCCGGTGCGGATTGCGGAAAACCCGCTGGACTGCGTAGCGGTCGGCGCCGGACTGGTGCTGGACAATCTGGACGCCATGGCCGACGCGCTGAGCGAAGAGGATGTGCCGAGGTATAACTGAGAAACCTTTGTTGAGCTGCTTCCGGAAAGGAAAAGATAAATGAAACACAGACTTTATATCGTCGAAGGGCTTCCCTGTTCGGGAAAGAGCACGACTGCGCGTTTTGTCGCGGAAACGCTTCATGCGCAGTTTGTGGATGAGGGTACCGGCAATCATCCGGCTGATTATGAGTTTCACGCGTATCTGGAAGAAAGGCAGCTGCGGGCATTTTCGCCCGATGAACAGAAAACGCTCCTTGCAAAAGCAGAGCGGAAACAGGAAGGGTATGTCATTCCGTTATCCTGCGTCCAGGGCGAGTTGATGGAGCGGCTGCTGCCGTACAAAATTTATGATATTCTGCCCTGGGAGACCGAGAAGCCGCTGATGCTGGATAAATGGGCAGCGTTTGTCCAAAACGCGGATGCGAATACCGTTTATGTGTTCAACTGCGTTTTGCTCCAAAACCCCATTTGTGAAACGATGATGCGGTTTAATTTTGACGAGGCGGTCTCACAGGCGTATATTCATTCCATCTGTGAGATTTTAAAGCCGCTGCACCCGGCCATAATTTATCTGAAAAATGACCATATCGCGGAATCTGTGCGGAGAGCTGCACCGGAGCGCGGCAGGGAGTGGCTGGACGGCGTAATCGAATACCATTGCGGCGGTGAATACGGAAAAGCCCATGGCTTAAAGGGCTTTGACGGATATATCGCGGCGCTGGAGGAAAGACAGAAGCGGGAGCTTCGGATTTTGCAGACTCTTGCTGTGGACTTTCTTGTGCTCGATAA
>CAMAJC010000052.1 GCA_945835425.1 uncultured Clostridia bacterium | reverse complement strand
GTCGAAAATACTTGGCTGGCGACGGCCTGGGAAGATAGAACGGTGCCGGTACAAATCACTGAAAGATCAAAAACTTTCAGTGCATATTGCTCCTTAGCTCAGTCGGTAGAGCGCATGACTGTTAATCATGATGTCGTCAGTTCGAGCCTGACAGGAGCAGCCAAATAACACGGTTTCGAAGCATCGAGGCCGTGTTTTTCTTTTGCGAGTTAGACATCATGATAAAGTCATGCGCGTAAGAGCGCTGAAGTCCGTAGGACTTCGTGACTGCTTAATCATGATGTCGTCAGGCCGGACTGACAGGAGCAGCCAAATAACACGGTTTCGAAGCATCGAGGCCGTGTTTTTCTTTTGCCAAACCAGACATCATAATTTAGTCATTCGCTCGTAGAGCGCTGAGGTCTGAAAGACTTCGTGACTGCTGGGTCTGATGTTGTCAGGCCGGCCTGACAGGAGCAGCCAAGAAAAACCGTCTGGTAGAAACCGGGCGGTTTTGTTTTTTGCATATATAGACATCATGAGGGGTGCGCCGGTATGACGAGATTCTGGTACTGCGCGCCGGGAAAATTGCGGAACGGGGTCAGTTCGATGGCCTGATGGAGCAGAAAGGGTTGTTTTATTCCCTTTTTACGGTCGGTCAATAGCATAAAAATACGCCCTGCCGGATAGGACAGGGCGTATTGAATTTTTTCAGAACAGCTTTGCCTTTTCGTCAATGAGTTCCTGTACAATAACCGGGTTGGCCCTGCCGCCGGTCTTGCCCATGATCTGGCCGACCAGGGATTTGAGGGCGTTGGTCTTGCCCTTTTTAAAGTCGGCGACCGATTTGGGATTCTGCTCGATGACTGCATCGACCATGGATTCCAGTACAGCGCGGTCGCTGATCTGCTCGAGGTCATGCTCCCTGACGTAGCTTTCGGGATCGGCGTCTCCGCTCTTCCAGAGGTCAGAGAGGACCTTCTTCTCGGTGGACGAGTTGATTTTCCCATCCGCCGTCATCGTGACCAGAGCGGCCAGGTGAGCGGCGCTGACGGGAATCTGTGCCGCGTCCTCGCCTTCAGCAGCCAGCAGACGGAAAACTTCGGTCAAAATCAGGTTGGCGGCCTGTTTGGGGTAAGCCGTTGCAGCTGCCGCTGCCTCAAAGTAGTCCGCCATTTCTGGCGTGCCGGTAATCATTTCGGCGTCGTAAGCGGTCAGGCCGTACTGCTCCATATATTTCGCTTTGCGGGCGTCGGGCAGCTCCGGGATTGCCGCCTGCAGTTCCGACAGCTTCTGCTCGCTCATCTCGATAGGTGCAAGGTCGGGGTCGGGGAAATAACGGTAGTCGTTTGCGTCCTCTTTGCGGCGCATCGAGAAGGTTTTGCCGGTCTTTTCGTCAAACCGTCTGGTCTCCTGGACGATCTCTTCACCGTTTTCGATGGCCTGCACCTGGCGCTTGTATTCATATTCAATGGCCTTCTGGATAAACTGGAAGGAGTTGAGATTTTTCATCTCGGTGCGGGTGCCGAAAGGCTCGCCCGGCTTATGAACCGACAGGTTTACGTCGCAGCGCAGCGAACCTTCCTGCATCCGGCAGTCGGAAACGCCGGTGTAAAGGATAGTCGCCCGCAGCTTTTGCAGATAAGCGACAGCTTCCTCTGCCGAGCGGATATCCGGTTCGGAGACGATCTCAATTAGCGGAACGCCGCAGCGGTTGCAGTCGACAAAGGTGCCGGAATCATCGTGCACCAGCTTACCCGCGTCCTCTTCGATGTGGATGCGGGTGATGCCGATCCGCTTGGAACCGGCTGCGGTCTCAATATCCAGATGGCCATGCTCGCACAGCGGCAGGTCGTACTGGGAAATCTGGTAGGCCTTGGGCAGATCGGGGTAGAAGTAGTTTTTGCGGTCCTGCTTGGAATAGCGGGCGATTGTGCAGTTTGTGGCCATACCGGCCTTGATGGCATACTCGACGACCTTGCGGTTCAAAACCGGCAGGGTGCCGGGCATGCCCATGCAGACAGGGCAGCACTGGGTGTTGGGTTCTGCGCCGAAAGTGGTCGGGCAGCTGCAGAAAATTTTGGTCTTGGTCTTCAGTTCCACATGGACTTCCAGGCCGATGACCATCTCATATTCGGAAGTAAACGGAGCCATCTTTATTATCCTTTCTTTGTCCAAGTGGTTTAGCCCTGTGCGCGCTCATAGGCGTAGCCAAGGCGGTAAAGGGTCGGTTCGGAGAAGGGCTTGCCGATCAGCTGCATACCAACCGGCAGGCCGTCAGGCGCGGTGTCGCAGGGCATCGACAGGCTGGGCACACCGGCGATGTTGACCGGCACGGTATAAATATCGCCCAGATACATTTCCAGCGGGTTTGCGGTCTTTTCGCCGATTTTATATGCGGTGGTCGGCGCGACCGGCGAAAGGATGCAGTCGCACTGCTCAAAGATGCGGTTGTAGTCGTTGACGATCAGGGTCCGCACCTGCAGCGCCTTTTTATAATAGGCGTCGTAGTAACCGGAGGAAAGGGCAAAGGTGCCCAGCATGATTCTCCGTTTGACCTCAGCGCCGAAGCCCTCGCTGCGGGAGTTTTTGTACAGCTCGGTGATGTCGTCATAGTCCTTTGCGCGGTAGCCGTAGCGGATGCCGTCGAAACGGGCAAGGTTGGATGACGCTTCTGCCGACGAGATGATATAATAAGCAGGCAGCGCGTGCGCAAGCGTCGGCATCGAAACCTCAACAATCTCCGCGCCGAGGGCCTTAAACTGCATAATAGCCGTCTGAATGCCGTTTTTCACGTCCTCGGAAATGCCTTCGCCGAAGAACTCTTTCGGCAGGGCAATCTTCATGCCGCGGATATCCTTCCCGATTTCGGAAGAATAGGAAAGCTTCTCCATCTTGATGGAGGTCGAGTCCCGCTTGTCATAGCCCGCGATGCAGTCCATGACCATGGCCGAGTCGCGGACGTCCTTGGTCAGCGGCCCGATCTGGTCCAGCGACGAAGCGAACGCCACCAGCCCGTAACGGGAAACCGTCCCATAAGTGGGCTTCATGCCGACCACGCCGCAAAAGGCCGCAGGCTGGCGAATCGAGCCGCCGGTATCACTGCCCAGCGCAAAGGCTGCTTCCCCTGCCGCGACCGCTGCCGCCGAACCGCCGGAAGAACCGCCGGGCACGCGGGAAAGGTCGCGCGGGTTGTGGGTGACTTTAAAGTAGCTGTTTTCGGTGGAGGAACCCATGGCAAATTCGTCCATGTTCAGTTTCCCCAGCATGACCGCGTCTGCACCCTGCAGCTGTTCCATAACATGGGCGTCATAGGGCGCGGTGAAGTTTTCCAGCATCCGGGACGCACAGGTTGTTTTAAATCCCCTGGTGCAGATATTGTCCTTGATGCCGACGGGCACACCGGCCAGCGGAGAGAGCGTCTCGCCTTTCATCCGGCGGTCATCGACCTCAGCAGCTTTCTGCATGGCCGCGCCTTCCAGCACCGACAGGTACGCTCCAACGGAAGGCTCTTTTTCTTTAATGGCGGTCAGGTATGCCGAAGCCGCTTCCACTGCCGAAATCTCTTTCGCCTGCAGTTTCCGGCTCAGCTCCCGTACCGTCAGTTCGGTAATCTTTTGCTGTATCATAATTCAAATCCCCGTTTTATATGGTATGTGATTTAATTTCCCGCTTTTGAAAAAGCGGGGCAAAACTTTCTTGTCACGCTCTCCGTCAGCGGGAGAAGAACGCTGCCCGGACGCTCTGCGCGTCCGTCGAACCTCCGGGCAGATATTCTACTACTTTTCCGCGTGCTGAAAAGTGTCGAAGACTGCGAACTTGACGAGCAGTCTTGCTCAGTCATCCCGCGTGATACTGCGGCCGCGGCGGATAAAAGCGGTCCGTGACCGCCCGCGGCGGACAGGAAAGTTTTTGCCCAGCTTTTTTCAAAAAGCTGGTTAATCAAACGTCTTCGGGACGGTCATATAGACGCCGTCGCTGGTGGGTGCGTTGAAGAGCATTTCGTCGCGGGTGAAGTTTACTTCCACCTCGTCTTCGCGCAGGACGTTTTTCATCGGGACGACGTGGGCGGTGATCGGGACGCCTTCGGTGTCCAGGGCGGAGAGCTGGTTTGCAAAGGCGATGATGTCGCCCATCTGCGCGGGCATCTCCCGACGTTCCTCATCGGTTAAGCTCAGCCGGGCGAGGTTTGCGACGTTTTCAATATCGATCAGTCCGGCGTTTTTCTTTTTGCGCTCGACGCTGTCGAGATGCTCCTGCTTGAAACCTTCCAGCAGCCCCAGCACTTCCAGCTGTTCGGTGCTGACGGTGGTAGGCGCGCTGGTCATCGGGTCGGAAGCGTCCTTGACCTTCGGGAAAGCAATGACGTCGCGCAGCGAATCGGCGCCGCAGAGAATCATCGTCAGACGGTCGAGGCCGAATGCGAAGCCGCCATGAGGCGGTGTGCCGTAGCGGAAAGCATTGACCATAAACCCGAACCGGTCCTGAATCTCCTCATCGTCAAAGCCCAGCGCTTCAAACATCGTTTTCTGCACCTGCTGGTCATGAATACGAATCGAGCCGGAGCCCATCTCGACACCGTTTAAAACGACGTCATATGCCTGCGCGCGGACCCGTTCGGGGTCGGTTTTGAGGTACTGGACGTCCTCGGGGTAGGGCATTGTGAAGGGATGGTGGGTCGCGACCCAGCGCTTTTCCTCCTCCGACCACTCAAACTGCGGGAAATCGGTGACAAAGAGGAATTTGTACACCTGCTTGCTGCGCAGACCCAGCAGGTCGCCGAGATCCAATCGGAGAGAGCCCAGTACCCGTCTGACGGTCGCCAGCTTGTCGGCGCAGAAGAGGATGAAATCGCCCGGATGAGCGTCGACCGCTTTTACGATAGCGGCGATATCTTCTTCGGAGAAATACTTGGTCAGGATAGAATAAACTTCGCCGTCCGGCCGCAGCGCAATCCACGCCATGCCTTTTGCGCCGTAGCTCTGGGCCTTGCGGGTCAGTTCATCGATGGTCGAGCGGGTGAAATCGTTGCCGCCGGGAACGCAGATAGCCCGGACAACGCCGCCCATATCGGCGACCTTGCGGAAGACCGAGAAGCTGCAGACTCGCGCGATTTCGGTGATGTCGACAATCGGCAGGCCGAAGCGGAGGTCGGGCTTATCGGAGCCGTAAACGTCCATCGCTTCTTTCCAGGTCAGCCGGAGGAACGGCTCGGTGATGTCCATGCCCTTCATCTCGCGCATGATGTGCTTGAACAGGCTTTCGAGGTGTCGGAAGATGTCTTCCTGCTCGACAAAGGACATTTCCATGTCGACCTGGGTAAATTCCGGCTGGCGGTCGGCGCGGAGGTCTTCGTCGCGGAAGCAGCGGGCAATCTGATAATACCGGTCGATGCCGCCGACCATTAAGAGCTGCTTATAAATCTGCGGGGACTGGGGAAGGGCGTAAAAGCTGCCGGGATGGACGCGGCTGGGGACGAGGTAGTCGCGCGCGCCCTCGGGAGTCGATTTGCAGAGCATCGGAGTTTCGACGTTCAGAAAACCATGGGCGTCGAGGTAATCCTCGACCACCTTGACCAGCTTGTGACGGGTCAGGAGGTTCTGATAAAGGGGTTTCCGCCGCAGGTCAAGATAGCGGTATTTCAGCCGCAGGTCTTCTCTTACGGTCACATTGTCATCCAGCTCAAAGGGCAGCTGGTCGGCCTGCGAGAGGATGGTCAGGCTCTCGGCCATCAGTTCGATGGTGCCGGTCTGGAGCCTGGGGTTGTAGGTGTCGGCCGAGCGGATCTGAATCGGGCCTTTTACCTGGATGACCGACTGGTTGCGCAGCTTTTCAGCGGCGGCGAAGTCCTCGGGAGAGAGGTTTTGCAGGTTAAAGACCACCTGCAGCGTCCCCTCCCGGTCGCCCAGGTCGATAAAAATGACGCCGCCCATATCCCGCTTGGTCTGTACCCAACCGGCGGCGGTGACGATGCGCCCAACATCTTTTTCTCTGAGCGCACCGCAGTAATCGGTTCTCATCATAATTCAATCCATTCCTTTCCTTTTTCAGGTTTCTCTATATACAGCGCAGAAACGCAGGAAAACAAAAAACCTTTCGTCCCAAACTGAAAAGTTAGGACGAAAGGTAAACTTCCGCGGTACCACCTAAATTGGATTATAATAATCCCTGCTCAATACATGGCTTAAAGCCAAATATTTATCGGATGTAACGGTCCGAACCCGTCTGAGTCTACTGGGAGCGGATAAACGCCCTTTTCGGTCAGCAGCTCTGGGCTGTTCTTCGGCTGAAAATCCGTACCGCAATCCCACCGCCTGCGGCTCTCTGGCGAAGTGACAAGCACTTCCACTACCATTTCAGCGTACTCTTCCCTTCAACGCCGGTTTTTGAATATGCAACTATTATAGCCGTGACTTTCAAAAATGTCAAGGGTCATATCCGGATTTGTAAAAAAATGAGAATTATTTATCGCCGTAATGCCCGCGGCAGTGGGCAATATAGATTCTGCCGTTTTCCATATGGTATACAAGACGGTCTTTTTCATTGATTCTCCGGCTGTACTCACCTTGCAGATTTCCCCGCAAGGCTTCCGGTTCGCCGATTCCCTGCAGGCATCCATTGCGTTCAATATCCTTTATCAGGAGATTGATCCTTTTCAGCGTTTTTTTGTCCTGTGTCTGCCAGTACAGATAGTCAGCCCAGGCGTCATCCGACCAGATTTTTTCACTCATCCTCTGCCTCGATCAGCTCATGCACTTTCCCTTTTCCTTCACGCAGTTCCTGCACCGATTTTAACAGATAAGCCTGATTGGCTTCGCTGTAAAACGGGTCAGATTTGGCGGAGATTTCAAAAGGAATCCGGTTTTCGCGGAGAACCGCTTTGATATACAGATTGATTGCAGTAGAGGTGTTCAGTCCAACACTGGAACAAAAGGCGTCAAATTTTGCTTTATCCTGTTCATCGACCCGTGCGGTAATGGTGGCTTGTGCCATAAGGTATGCTCCTTTCTGTGAATAACTGTTTCCATAATAATGTATGACTTCTATAATCATTATAACGCTATTGTATGCAAATAGCAATATATTGTAATATAAAATTTACATATCTTGAAACAATACGGAGCAGTACCTTTACCAGTATACGCAGACAGCCGCTAATTTATGTGTTTAAAAAATAATCAGCTGGAGCACGCCGAGGATGGTTCCAATCCCCATGCCGCAAAGGACGTCTTTCGGCCAGTGCAGCCCGGCTGCGACCCGGCTCAGCCCCGTCAGAGCCGCCAGCAGCAGCATCATAACACCGAGCGGGCAGGAGAGCTGAAAGGCCGTCAGAGCCAGCACAAAAGCGCTGGCGGTATGGTTGGACGGGAAGGAGTGTCCGCGGGTGTCCTTATGAATCAGCGGCGTGATCGGGAGCAATTCATACGGACGCTCACGGTTTAGTTTTTTCCGCAGCAGGGAAGTGGTCAGCAGACAGAGCGCCGGCATGAGTACCGCGCCGGAAAGCGTCCGCAGCCGGTCTGCCGCAAAGCCGTCCTGCAGGCACTGTATGGCCAGCACAATCAGTTCAGCCGCATAAACGGCGAAAAAGACTTTCGGCAGATGGCGCGTAAGTGCAGCCGCGATTTTTTCCCGGCGCGGATTTGCCCGCAAAAACCCCAGAATCCGCTGGTATTGCTGTTCAGTCATCGTTTATACTGGTTCTCCGGCGATGACCGGCAGGATATCGGGGATGGATGTGACTGTATAGGTGACCGGCAGGTCGGTGGTCTGGCCTTTTGTGTTCAGCCAGCAGCTGTCGATGCCGTACTGAACGGCGCCCTTCATATCGCTGGTCAGCGAGTCCCCGACCATCAGCACCCGGGATTTGTCGGGGTTTCCGAGCTTGTCCAGCACATACTGAAAATACTCCTTCTGCGGCTTCTGAGAACCGGCCTCTTCCGAGACGAAGATGCCGTCGCAAAAGGGCCGGATATCCGAGGTCGCGAGACGGTTTTTCTGGACACGGGTGACGCCGTTGGTGGCGAGGTACAGCCCGCAGCCCAGTTCCTTAATCGCCCTGCACAGCTCCAGCGCTCCCGGCAGCAGAAAGTTTCCTTCCGCCAGCCCGTCGAGGTAATCTTCATTGGCTTTCACGCCGTCGGCGGTGATGCCCTTTGCGGCGAAAAAGAGGGCGAAGCGGTTGTCGAGGAGATAGCTCTTGGTGATATCGCCTCTTTCAAACTGCCGCCACATCTCCTCGTTGATTTCCTGATAGGTGTGCACATTTTCCTCGTTCCAGGGGATGTTGTACATCGTGAACAACCGTTTCAAAGCGTTTTCCTCGGCTTTTCCGAAGTCAAAAATCGTATCGTCCGCGTCCATTAAAATAATATCGTATTTTTTCATGTCATACTCCTTTTTATTCGCCGCTCACAACGCTGCTATCATCGCCGTTGTCGGAAGAAACGGAGGAGAACTCGGTGCATTTGAGGTAGCTGCCGTCGTCGAGACAGCAGTACATCACCCCGTCCACCAGCAAAAACGGCACCGTTTTCCGGCCGAAGTTGCAGCTTCCTTCCGACACCGGGAAAGTGTTCTGGTCGCCGGAGACAAGGGCGGTCAGGTTCTCGGCGGATTCTCCTTCGGGTGTTTCATAGAGCTGCTCCGATGTGACCATATAGTAGGTTCCGTCGTACAGGAAAAGCGGCGGATAAAGGTACTCGGCGGCAGACTTGGCAGAACTCTGGGAGGCGATGGCGTAGATCACCGTAGCGCCGCTGCTGAGCAGCAGCAACACGACCATGACCAGACAGATAATCTGCGTCGTTTTCATTTTTATTTTCTTTTTCGCCGTACCGGTCAGCTTATGTCCTTCAAAAACCTGTTCCTTTTTCAGCACCTCTTTCTGCTCGGCCAGGCGCTTTTCCGCAAGCTTTTTCCCGGTCTGGTAATTTGCATTTTTTCCCTGTTTTTTGGCCATAGGATACCCCTTTCTCGCGACTTACTACCGCTATTATACCGCAACGGGGATGGGAAATCAACCGCCGCGGGGAGACCATCCTGTAAACAATTTTGCCGGGGACAGAAAAAGCCGCAGCCTGAAAAT
>CAMAJC010000051.1 GCA_945835425.1 uncultured Clostridia bacterium | reverse complement strand
GCGCAGCCGGAAAGCTCCTTTGCGCCCATCTTTTCACCCAGCAATACCCATCCGGCCAGAACCGAGAATACCGATTCCAGGCTCATCAGCAGCGACGCGACCGTCGGGTTTACGCCCTGCTGGCCGATGATTTGCAGGGTGTACCCTGCGCCGCAGGAGAGGATACCTGCGTATAGGATCGGAATCCATGCATCCATCGTCAGGAGAGCGGGCGCCCATGCGGCAATCCCGGCGGCAGAGTGGCCCATATCAACGAAAAACATCGGAATCGCGGAAAGCACGCCAGCCACAAGGAACTGGATGCAGGACATCCGCACGCCGTCCACCAGCGGCGAAAAATGGTCAATGACAAGGATATGGACAGCAAACATCAGTGCGCACAGCAAAAGAAGAACATCGGAAAACTGCAGCGACAAACTGCCGTTCATGCAGAGCAGATAAAGCCCCACAAGTGTCAGCGCGACGCCCACCCAGATATTCCAGCCGCATTTTTTCTTCAGAAAAATCCCCAGAATCGGCACCAGCAGGATATAACAGGCGGTCAAAAACCCGGCTTTTCCGGCAGAGGAACCGAAATAGATGCCCAGCTGCTGCAGGTTGCTGGCGATGCAGAGGATGACGCCGCAGGAGACGCCGCCTAAAAGCAGCGTCTTTTTCTCGGCGGCAGTGACCGGCTTTTTGCTCGTCAGCCCCATTTTGTCGAGCAGCATAATGACCGGCACCAGCACAGCGGAGCCGATCAGGCAGCGAATGCAGTTGAAGGTATACGGTCCCACCGCGTCGCCGCCCTCGCTCTGGGCGACAAAGGCGATGCCCCAGATCAGCGCGGTCAGGACCAGCAGGCAGGAATTTCTTTTTTGCAGTGCGTTTTTCATTTGTCTTTTCTCTCTCTTTATTTTTATTTATGCCCTCCGGCAGACGTTACCGTTTTTTCCCGTTTTTCCCCGGCAGGTTTTTCTGCCAGATCAGCCACAGCCCGTGTAGCACCAGGTCCTCATCAAAGAGGATTTTGTGTTCGCAGCAGGAGATGATCGTCTGTTCCAGCTTGCCGCCGGTGGCGACGACGGTGATTTCTTCCTCCGGTTCGCCCAGCTCCTCGGCGATGCGGGTGATCATCCCGTCCAGAAGCCCTGCTGTGCCGTAGATCGCGCCCGACTGGAGACAGTGGACGGTGTTGCGGCCAATGACCGTCTCCGGGGCTTCCAGCCCGACCCGCGGCAGCTGCGCGGTGCCCGATGCGGCTGCGTCCCTTGAGATGCGCACGCCGGGGCTGATGAATCCGCCAATATAGTGCCCTTTCCGGTCAATGACCGAAGCGGTGGTGGCGGTGCCCATGTCTAAGAGGATCAGCGGCAGCGGATACCGGTCGATGCCCGCGACCGCGTCGACGACCAGATTGCTGCCCAGCTGGCCCGGGTTGTCGATGAGGATGTTCAGCCCGGTTTTGACGCCCGGCCCGATCAGCAGCGGCTTCTTTCCCGTGGCCATTTCCATGGCGCGGGTCAGGACAAAGTTCATCGGCGGGACGACGGAGGAGATGATGCAGCCCTCCAGCCTTTCCTTCGGAACGCCGTTTAATTCCAGCGTCCGGGCAAAGTCGATGGCATATTCATCCTCGGTCTTGCTGAGCACGGTGGCGAAACGGGAAGTGAAATAGGTTCCCCGTTTGCCGATACAGCCGACGGAGATATAGGCGTTGGAGACGTCAGCGGCAAGGATCATAGATTTGACTCCCTTTCGGATGTTTTGTGATGATAAACAACTTGTCGAACAGCTGATAAACGCTGAATTATTTGCCTGTAGCGGCGACCTGCGGTCGCCACCGGCACAACAAATAAAATATGCAGATATCATTTCCGACAGGCCGACAGCTTATTTTTTCCGGCTGTTTTCCAGCAGCATATGGCATACGGCCATGACCGCCGCAAACAAAACGCCGGCGATCGGCCAGACAATCCAGGTGTTTTTCCAGTCGTTTGTGATAAAGCTGCAGCCAAGGTAGATGGCCGTAGCGACCAGCCAGTAGATGGTGCTGACGGTGCCGGTGATGCGGCTGCCTGCCTTTTTCTCGCGGGTATAATCCCCTTCCTGCAGCAGCTTTTCCATGCTGGCCCAGGGTATGCCCACCTGAATGAACAGGAATACGCCGACAGCAATCAGCAGCAGGGTCAGGCAGACCATCCCGACCATGAACATATCGTTTTCGCTGATGCACAGCCCGGCGAAAATCGGAACCGCTGCGGAGATGCACAGGGCTGCCGCCAGCATATTGGTGCGGGTATAGCGGCTCTGGAAAGCTTTCTGCCGCTCTTTGACCATACCGGTCACGCCGTATTCGGTCTCAATCGGCTCCGATTCGAGATATTCATATTCTTTCGTTTTCGCGCCCATGGAGATAAAGATGCTGACCGCCGCGGCAATCAGCAGAAGCAGCACGGCCATCCCGATGCCGCCGGCAGCGTTTTCCGACAGGGCGACCGCTCCGGTTTCCGCTGCGCCGCCAAGAAGCAGCAGGCAGACCGGCGACAGAATGCACAGCGCGGTAGCGGACGCAACCGGAACCGCAGTGCTGTCCTTGACCGCGAGGAAAGAGGAGGCTTCTTCCATGCTGACCCGGCGAAGCTGCGACTGCTCAGGGATATCCTCCACCTGCACTTCCTCCAGCTCATCTTTCAGAAGGTAATCGGTGCTGACGCCGAAAAGGCTCGACATCTGCAAAATTTTGTCGAGGTCGGGAATCGACTGGGCGCCCTCCCATTTGGACACCGACTGACGGGTGACGTGGAGCTGCTGCGCCAGCTCTTCCTGGGACCAGCCGCTTTTTTTGCGCAGGGTGATAATTTTGTCTGCCAGAATCATTATGTTCCGCTCCTTTCAAATCCAGCTGCAATATCTCAGCCGCTGACTGGATAATACCGTATTTTGCGGTTGCAGGCAAGAAGCTGCGGCCGGTCAATCTGTCAACCGGCAGTTGCGGGGCGCATTTTACTGGGTGCGGACGTTTTTCTGGTACAAAATCCACAGCCCTTTGAGCAGCAGGTCGCTGTCAATAATCACTTTTTCCCGGCAGTAGGGCGCGATCCAGCGGGACATGCCGCCGGTCAGGACGACGCTTGCCTCCTGACCGGCAGGCAGCTCCTTTTTGATGCCGCGGATCAGTCCGTCCACCATGGCGGCTGTGCCGTAGATGGCGCCGCTCTTCATGCACTCGACCGTATTGCGGCCGATGGCCCGTGCAGGCGCTTCCAGGCTGATGGAGGGGAGCTGGGAGGTATTCCGCGCCAGCGCCTCCTGCGACAGGCGGATGCCGGGGCAGATGACGCCGCCAAGAAATTCGTGCTCTTTACTGACGATCGAGAGGGTGGTCATCGTCCCCATATCGACGACGATCACCGGGCAGGGATAGAGGGCGGATGCGGCGACAGTGTCGACGATGCGGTCGCTGCCCAGGCCGTCGGGGTTTTCCACCCGCAGGGACAGCCCGGTCTTGATGCCGGGACGGACAAGGATCGGCGTCCGTCCGGTGACCATCTCCGCTGCCAGCATCAGCACTCCGTTGACCGGCGGAACGACAGAGGAGATGATGCTGCCGGTGAGGGTTTCGGGAGAGATGCCGTTTAACCGCAGGATGCTGCCCAGAATCACGGCGTATTCATCCTCGGTTTTGCTGCGGTCGGTAGCGATGCGGGCAGTCATATGGCAGCCTTCCTCATCGATGCAGCCGACGCAGATATTGGTATTGCCCGCGTCCAGTGCCAGGATCATAGGGCTCAGTCCTTTCTTATGGGAACTTTCGATGGGAGTTTCTCAGCTTGTCGAGAAAGTATATAAAAATCAAATGTAACAATCATTTGCTTGTAGCGGCGGTCTGCGACCGCCACCAAATTTGTGTGACTTCACGAAACGTTTAATTTATATAAATAAGAAACTAGATGTTTGGCTTATGTCGGTGGCGACCGCAGGTCGCCGCTACAACTACAAATCATCAATAGACAACTTTTTCAACAAGCTGGGGAACCTCCGATGGGAGTTCCTTCCTTTTTTCAAACGTGTCCAGTTTTTTACGGTTACCGCACCAGCTGTACGAGGTATTCGGGCGTTCCTTCCTCCAGCTTTTTATTTTCAGTGAGGCGGAATCCGTGCCGTTCATAAAACCGGATGGCTTTTAAATTCTTTTCCAGCGCCCAGAGATGGTCCACCCCGCGGCTTTCAATCATGTATTCCAGCAGCACCGCACCGATAGCCTGTCCATGCAGCGCAGGCTCGACAAAGAGCTTTTGCACCTCTGTCCCATCGACCCGGATAAAGCCTTTGACAACGCCGTCGTCATATACCCAGGTGTTTTGCAGGAGCTGCGGGTTGGACCGATATTCCTCCGCTTTGGAGGAAACCTGCAGGATATCAAAATAAAACTTGTCGCTTTTAAAGATCGGGTAAAAGTTCAGCCGGTAATTGAAGACTTCAATTTCAGCCAGTCTTCCCGCGTCTTCCGGCCTTGCCTGCCGTATAGCGTTCATTTTTATACCTCCATCCGGGGAATATTTTTACAGAGGAGCGCTGACTCCATTATATCGGATAACGGGCGCAAATTCAATAAAAAGAGGTGAAAAAGCGGCGGCTGCCGGGACAGTCCGCCGCTTTGGCGTAAAATCAGACAATTATTTCTGCACGGTCGTCCCTGCACCGGCGCTGCTCGACCGGAGGAACCGGATCAGCACCTTGCAGATAACGGCGGTCAGAATAGCGGCGACGATCGCCTCGGGGATGCCGTTGACGGCGACGACGCTGAGGATGACTTTATAGAGGACGTCATAGCTGACCTCTTTGGCGGCGGCATAGGATTTGCCGAAGCAGACATAGATCAGGCTCATGACCAGGCCGGTGTTGACCAGCGAGCCGAGAAGCCCTGCGACGCCGAGGGACAGGGTGTCCCAAAGCCCTTTCTTTTTCGCCTGTTTAAAGAGGGCGGAAAGGCTCTTGTAGACAAAATACGGCACAATGCCGATTAAAATCCGCGGAACAAAGCAGATCACCAGGCTACACATATTGCCGCCTGCATAAAAAGGCGAGAAGGTGAAGGAGGTGATGGTGGGCGTAAAGGTGTTGATGATGAGGCTCGTCAGTCCGAAAACGCCGCCTAAAAACGCGCCCTTTTTGGGGCCGAGCAGGATCGAACCGATAATGACCGGGACGTGGATAATGGTTGCTCTGGTCACTCCCAGCGGAATATATCCGAGAAAAGGGGTAAATGCCATAACCACAATGATGGCGGAAAACAGCGCCATCTGTACCAACGACAGGGTCTGGGTCTTCATAGAGGTTTTCATATGCAGTTGTCCTTTCTTGCTGAACCTGTGTGCGGCCTGCGGAGCCGGAAGCAGTATGCTGCTGTTCCATAGTGAAGGAACCTTAATTCGTACACTTTTCGTTTCCCGAAAGCGTATATGGCCGTATTTTTCCCGCCTCCGGCGGGAAAAATACATAGATGCAAGGTCCTTCCGGATTCCCTCTTTCCCGGAGAGGAATACGTTTTATAAGATAAAACATTTTTCCGATAACCACAGTGACGGAAAACCGGATACAGCGCATTTTTCAGCAAGTTTATTATATACGAAAAGATTGGAGATTGCAAGCACGGGAGAAAGGTTCTGCAAAAAAACAGAGGGAGCAAAAACTGCTCCCTGTCGATAAAATATCGGATGTTTTGCATATGTCACCGGCGGGATGAGGGCATCCCGCCCTACCGTATATTTTACGGTGCTCTGTTCTTAAACGGTAGGGCAGGCTGCCCTCAGCCTGCCGCGTTTCCCGCATAGCCTTTGTCATTCCCCATCCGGGGCATAGAAATAAACCTCGACCTGCTGGGTGCCGGTTTCGGTGATGAGCCAGTTCTTAATGGAAGTCAGTTCTTCTTCCGAAACTTCTTCGGTTGTGTTGCCGATCAGAACGACACACTGGCCGGTGGTACCGTACATTACGCCGCAGCAGCAGTTGGAAAGCTTGCTGAAAATAATCGGGGCATTGGAGGCAAGCTTCTGATAATCCGGCTGGGCAGAGGTTTGGGTGCCGGTGCTCTGGGTGACCCGGAGGGTGTAGTTTTCCAGATTATAGTTGGAGAGGTTGGAGCGCAGCACCTGAATCACATCGCCGGAGATCGGCTCGCCGACCAGCGAAACGGAGATGACCTTCTTGCTCTTGTCGGTGCTGCTCTTGACGACCTGGGTGTCGGGGAAATCGAATTCGTTGTTGATGTAGCTGGAAATATTCGTATCCAGGACGGAATTGTACACCGTAATTGCGGCGGCGGAGATGCTGGGAACGACCAGAATGACCGTAATGGCGGCAATAAAACGGTTGATGCGCTTCTGGCTCTTGGCGCTGATCATCTTATGATACGGTACGCCGAGGGCCAGGGTGACAAGGGCGGAGGACAGGGCGATAAACAGGGTGTTGATCAAAAACAGGTACATCGCCCCGAGGAAAAAGCTCCACTGTCCCGTCGCCAGGCCATACCCAGCGGTGCACAGCGGCGGCATCAGCGCGGTTGCGATGGCGACGCCGGGGATGACGTTGCCCTTGCTCTTGCGGGTGTTGCCGATCATGCCGGCAATGCCGCCGAAGAGGGCGATCAGGACGTCCCAGAGGGTCGGGCTGGTGCGGGCAATCAGCTCGGCGGTCGGCTCGGTCAGCGGCGTGAGGGAGAAGTAGATGGTCGATGCGATCAGGCTGATGGCGACCTGGGTGCCGAAGCGGATCAGTGCCCGGCGCAGCAGCGTCAGGTCGCGGACCGCCAGCGAATAACCCATCGTCATAATACCGCCCATCAGCGGAGAAATCAACATGGCGCCGATAATGACCGCCGTCGAGTTGACATTCAGGCCGATCGACGCGATGAAAATTGCCAGCATCAGAATCCACATATTGGCGCCGTGGATAACGGTATTGTCCAGCATCATCCGGTCGATCTCTTCATAGCTCATCATATCGCCGCGGATATTGAAAAGGCTTTTGAAATACTGTTTCAGACGGCCGTCTCTTATTTCTTTTTGTTCGGTGTTTTCTGCTTCCATGACGATTGCCTCTTTTCCATGGTGTGTCGTTTTATTTTTCTCCGGACAGGGACGCGAAGTCTTCCTTTTTGCGCAGCAGATCGCGCCAGCCTTTGGCGAGCGGGAAAAACTCCGCCGAGGCTCTCGTGACCTGTCCTGCCTGTATCATCTCTGCAAACCGGGCATCATCTACCCATTTGGCGTCGCAGGTTTCCTCCTGCTGCAGGACGACCGATTCAATGGGGACGTTTTTGAAAAACATCCAGCAGTCAAAATAAACGCCGTTTATCCGCTCTCTGGAACCGAGAAAGACCGGACGGTTTCTCCGCACATCCACCCCGATCTCCTCCTGCAGCTCCCGTATAACGGCGGAAAGGCTGTCTTCCCCGGCCTGTTTCGCACCGCCGGTGGTCTCCCAGAGGAGCGGGTTGTTTTTCTGCGGGCAGCGTCTCGAGATGAGAAATTCGCCCTTTTCATTGACGACCCAGCCCAGCACGACGATATGGTATGCGCCTTCCGGGCGTTTTTCTCCCCGGCGAAGGGTCTTTCCGGTGGGAACGCGGTTTTTGTCCAGCAGGTCCCAGCGCTCCGGCGGCGGCGTATTCTTTGGATGCCTGCTCATGTCAGCCTCCCATCATGGTCATCAGGGTGGACGCGGCCAGCATCAGGAAATAGATGCAGATAAATACGACCGTCGGCCAGCTGGCGACGGCGGCGCCCAGCTGGGAGGAAAGGCGGATATCCGGATTTCTCCAGCGCAGGATCGGCGAGAAATGGCGGCCGTAGTAGATCCAGAAGATCGCCAGAATACCGATAAAAATCGCGCACTCGACAATCAGGTAGACCCAGCTCCAGATCTCGTCGTTCGGCATCAGGTAATCACCGAGGGTGGCGATGGTGTTGTTGAGGATATGGCAGCAGATCGCCGGGATCAGCGAATCGGTGCGGATGGTCAGCACCGCGAGGAACAGCCCGACCAGCATCGGCACGCACAACTGCACCAGATTCATATGGTACAAAGTAAACAGGATCGCCGTAAAGACGGCGGCGAAGGAGACCCCGTGCTTTTGCAGGCTCCGCAGCATAAATCCCCGGAAGATCAGCTCCTCCAGTATCGGCCCGAACACGCAGACATACAGATTGATCAGGACGGTTTCCAGGAGGGTGTAATCGACGGTCGAGAAATCGGGGGAATAGTACGGGAACCCGATCGTGTCCAGAAAGTTTAACTCAAGGATGGCAAAAATCTGGCCGATCATCGAAAAGCCGATGCCGGCGAGCGCCGCAAAGAGAACCCATATACCGCCGGGCATATGGCGGCTTCCGGCAGAAAGGTCGGCGCCGGGAGCAATATACCGGTTTTCCGTATTTTCCGGGATGACCGGACGGCCAAACAGCTGCCGGAACGGGATTTTTGTCATAAACCGCAAAAAGATGATCGCGGCGATCTCGCCGACAATGACCGGCAGATAAGAGGTCAAAAGGTCGTAAAGTCCGTAGCTCATGCCGAAATAGGTGTTGTCCGGGAAGCGGAATCCCCTTTGCCAGAGCTCGATGCGGGAAGCCAGCGAAAAGTCAATGGCTGCCGAAACGCCGTAGGCAAAAATGTATTCCACCAAAAGCAGGATAAGCAGTGCCGGAACGACCCGGCGCACCGTCGATTTCAGCTGCCCGCGGGCGATCTGGGCAGGCGAAGGGAAAGGAGAAAAGCCCTGCTGCGCCGAATAATACCCGGTTCCACCGAGACCACCGGGACCGCCGGGCGTATTGCCTGCGCTGTTCCAGCCGTCCGTATAGGGACGGTCCTGCCGGTTTATGCCGGACCACTGCCCTGCCCTTGGCGGAGGCGGTGCGCTGCCGTTGTCAGGGGTATTCCAGCCGTCGGAAGGCTGGCTCTGCTGTCCCGGCTGACCCTGCTGACCCGGCGCGCTGTTCCAGCCGTTTTCCGTATGGTTTTGCTCTTCGGGGGCAGGACCCTGTCCCCATTGCCAGTTGCCGTTTTGATTCATGCGATTTCCTCCAGATAAGTCTAT
>CAMAJC010000050.1 GCA_945835425.1 uncultured Clostridia bacterium | reverse complement strand
TCGGTTGCGCCGCACGCGGTACAGGTGCGGACTTCCTCGCCGGTTGCGGTGCAGGTCGCAGCGGTTTTTGTTTCCCATTCGCCGAAATTGTGTCCGGCGACAGGAAGAACGGTGCTGTCAAGGGTTTCCCCGCAGACCGCGCATTTTGTTACGCTGCTCCCCGGTTCGGTACAGGTCGCTTTCTGAACAACCGGTTCTCCGGGTGTATGTTTGGTTTTCTCGACTGACCGGGTTTCGGCTGCGCCGCACGCGGTACAGGTGCGGACTTCCTCGCCGATTTCGGTGCAGGTCGCGGCAGTTTTTGTTTCCCATGCGCCGAAACTATGTCCGGTCGCGGAAATAGTCTCTGTCTCCGTGGCGCCGCACTGGGTACAGGTATACGTTTTAACGCCGGTTTCGGTGCATCCGGCGTCCTGCGTTATCTTCCCATCGTCATATTGATGCGCGGTACAGGGCTTTGTCACTTTTATCCGGCAGGAAAACGGCTGCGTCGCATAATCTGTAAGATAAGCGCCGTTCCACTTCTCGCCATAAACAGAGAGGGTATACACGCCTTCTGCCAGATCCGCCGGGATTGTCACCGCCGAGCTTGCGAAAGCCGAGTCGGTTTCCAGCGCGCCGTAATACAGAATATTCCCATCCGCATCGGTCAAAGCAGCCGTCACATGATCATAATCACCGGACAAACCCGGATGGCTCAGCACCAGGCTTTCTCCTGCTGTCACCGAAAGCGTATTTTCGCTGTCAAACTCTTTTCCCTGAACCGCAACCTGCGGGAAAGTATTTCCGTCGCTGAGCGTCAGCTTCCACTGGGTTATCTCGGCGGTGGTCGCTGCAGAGCCGAACGCGGGCTTGTCTCCCGATGCTGCGGAGCAAAAGAGGATGGATTCCCTGTTGATATTGATGGCAGGGCAGAAGTAGGCTGTTGTTGTTTTTGATTGTAAATTGACAGTTCCGTTGCTCGTAATATAAACGCCGTCTTCCGTCCGCAGCCAATAAGACTTATTGCGGTATGTACACCTGCTCTGCGCCGCTCCGGCCCCACCATAATATCCGTAAGCAGTATTGCCGATTTCCGTCAAGTCCAGAATAAAGACCTTTTCTCCTGTTAAGGCCGTAAAATCATAACCCTCTGCACATGCAGGCGATGAACTCTTTTTGGTTTTTCGGCTTGCTGTAATGGCCGCCTGCTCTGCGGGTGAAAAAGCGGTTTCAAGAAAGCTGTCACTTCCGTCATTCAGAAGCGCCTTAATTTTGCTGGTGCTCCAATTGTTGGTTTTGGCTCCAAAGCTGCCCGGCCCATATAAACCGTTGTATTCCAGCAAAAGGGTAGAGCCGCCAAAGCTTTTTTCATCTGGATTTAAAACGCGATATTTACAGGAAGGCGTGCCGAAATAAACGAAATCTCCAGCCCAAGCCTTAGACGCATTGGTGGGGACGACCGGGCTTCCGATCCCCCTGACGCCTGCATAAATCGTATAGTAGCTGCTTTCCGCCGCGGCCGGAAAAGCCGGAAACAGTCCGGCCAGCACCAACAGGGATGTCCATGCAGCCAACAATCGTGCAAGCGTACGCTTTTTTACGCGTTTTCTACCCATAGCAGGCCCTCCGATCATGTTAAAGCAAAAGTATATTATAAAAATATTAACATGTATGCGTCTGACAGTCAATTGTGTTTACAGAGCGTCTATGTAGAATTTTTTCGACAAAATTCGACAATTTGACCATATGCAGGAGGAAACCCTGCCAGCTCAGGCTGTCGAAAAACTCACGTTTTATGTTTTCATGAAACGTGAATGCTTATCGGAAGCTTTTCAGGGGGCGGCCTCACTTGCAGGCCGCCCCCTCTTGCCAAAATAGTCCGCCGGACTGTTTTGACAATTCACCCCCTGCCGAGCGCGCTCCGCAAAGGGGATTTCGCTCTCTGCGGAGAGCGACCAGAGGCGCTGCCTCTGGACTCCGCCAGCCCTTTGGAAAAAGGGCTGGACCCCAAACCTTTATCATTAAGACGGGAAGGTTTTGCAAGATTTTGCATAGTAACCTTTTTGACAAGCTGTGCTGGCGGAATCCCCGCCGGCCTGTCTTTTGTCCGCAAAAACGCCCTGTCTGTCAGAGAAGTACAAAGCTTTTCTGACAGACAGGGCGTTGTATCCATTTACATTCTGTCTTCCATCGGAATATAGGGCTTGTTGCGGACGACCGCCTTGTACGCCGGACGCATGATCCGGGAGCAGGTCGCATATTCCTCGATCCGGTGGGCTGCCCAGCCGCTGATGCGGGCTGTGGCAAAGAGCGGCGTGAAGAGGTCTTCCGGCAGGCCCAGCATCCGGTAAACAAAACCGGAATAAAGGTCGACGTTGGCGCAGATATCTTTGGTGGAGCCTTTTGTCTCGGCAAAGACCTCCGGGGTCAGCTGCTCGACCTTTTTGAGCAGGCGGAACTCGTCCTCCATCCCCTTGATGGCCGCCAGCTTGGCCGCGTTATCCCGCAGCATGGTCGCGCGGGGGTCGGACAGGGTGTAAACTGCGTGGCCCATACCGTAGATGAGCCCGCTGCCGTCGCCGAGCTTTTTGTCCAGAATCATCCGCAGAGCCTCTTTGATCTCCTCGTCGTTGTCCCAGTGCTTGACCTGCGCCTTGATGGCGTCGAACATCTGGCAGACGCGGATATTGGCGCCGCCGTGCCGGAAGCCCTTGAGGGCGCCGACCGCTGCGGAATAGGCGGCGTAAGCATCGGTGCCGGAAGAAGTCATCGCGCGGCAGACAAAGGTCGAGTTGTTGCCGCCGCCGTGCTCCGCGTGGAGCATCAGGCAGATATCCAGCAGGTGCGCCTCCTCCTCGGTATACGACCGGTCAGGCCGCAGGGTCGAAAGGATGCTCTGGGCGACGGTCTCGTTCGGGCGGACGGGGTGGAAATAGGTCGACTGATTATCATAATTGCCGATTTTGGCCATATAGCTGTTGACCATGATGGTGGGCATCCGGGCGATGATATAGATCGCTTTTTTCAGCTCGGCTTCCAGCCCTTCATCCTGGGCAAATTCGTCATAGGAATACAGGGCGAGGATGCTTCGGCCCAGCTTGTTCATGATATCGCGGGAAGGCGCTTTGAGGATCATGTCCTGGACAAAGGACTGGGGCAGTGCACGGACCTGGGAGAGGACCTGGCGGTAAAATTCCAGCTGCTTCCGGTTGGGCAGGTGCCCGAACACCAGCAGGTAGGAGACCTCCTCATAGCCATACCGGTTTTCGGCGACGCAGGCTTCGACCATATCCCGGATATTGATGCCGCGGTAGGTCAGCTCGCCCTCTACCGGGCATTTTTCGCCCTCATTTAAAACGTAGCCGTGTACGTTGCAGATCTGGGTCAGGCCGGCAAGGACGCCGGTGCCGTCGCTGTTGCGCAGGCCCCTTTTGACGCCGTATTTATCGTTCAGCGCCGGGTCGATATGGTTATATTTCTGGAACTCGCCGAATAAGGTGTCCAGAGATTCTTTTTTCATCGGAGACATGAGCGGCTTCCTTTCTGTCGGTGTTTTGCTTGAGTTTGCAGGATTTTTGAAATCCTTGCCCATTTTGGCAAGGGCTTACTTGCATATTTATTTTTCTTTTTGCGAGGATTATTCTTATTATACACGCTAAATGCGGTTTCGTCAAGGCAGATTACTATGTTTTCTGAGAATAGAATGAAATATTTTTATCTTTTTCCTGCAATTTTATTGTGCAATAATGAGAAATTCCGTTTCGGAGGAAGCTGTCATGAAGGAGGGGAAAAATGGCGGACAAACTGAAAAGAAACCTTGCGATGGTTTTGATGGGGCTGCTGCTGGGGATACTGCTGCCGTGGATTCTGGTGCAAAGCGAAAACCCGCGGGAAACGGCACCCGGACTCCCTGCTCTGTGGGAAGGGATGGAGGTGCAGGCCCTCTCCGAGCCGCTGCCGCAGTGCTACCGGGTGGAGGACGCGGAGGAAAATATCATTGCCCTGACGCCGCAGGAGCTGCTGGTGCGGCTGGCTGCGGAGGAATGGAGCGCATGGGCAGAGGAAAATAAGCCGTATGACGAAAATACAGCTGTTCAGGCGCTGACCCTGCGGATGGTGCTGCTGCACAGCAGGGCGCTGGGGCTGATGGGCGACCGGACGGATGGGTGGACGGCGGAACAGCTCACTGGAGAAGCCTGGCTGCGGTCGGAGGAGATGGCGGTGTGCAGCGAAGAGACGGCGGCGGCGCTGCCGGACGAAGCGTATGCACTCCTTTACTCAGTCGCAGAAACGGCCGCGCCTTATTTCCTTTCGATAGACGGCGCCCTTATCCGGGACGCGGAAAAACTCTCTCTGAGCAAAATCTATGAGCGGATGTGCGCAGGAGACACCGCCGCGGAAATTATGAAGGAGACGTTCGGGGAAAAGTGTTTGCTGGAACAAGCGGCGGATATTTTATTTTGATGAAGAATGAATAGTGAAGAATGAATAATGAATAATTATGGTACGGCGCGGGCGTCCGCAGGACACCGAGTCGCTGCCGTGATTGAATAGGCGGTGCGTCTACAGGAAAAAAGGCAAAATGAGGGCAGATAATTGAAACGGTTTCGCTTCATCTATCTGCCCTCATGTTAGAAAATACTTATGGAACATTAGCCCACTTTCACCGATTTATTTCCGGGTTATCTGTCCGCTCCAAAAGATAATCAATTGAAACATCAAAATAATCTGCTATGGCGATCAATTCCGCATATCCTGCTTCCCGTTCACCTGTTTCATAGCGGCTGATCGTATTTTGATTCATATGCAGATCCATAGCCAGCTTGAGCTGAGAAATCTTCTTCATTTTGCGCAATTCTTTCAGTCTCACTCGTTTACCCTCACGTCAAAAAATCACTTTTTCTTGACTTTATTATCAGCTACCGCTATAACAAAAATATCCCGATTCGGTATTATTATTTTGACGGAGGTGTGTTTTATGGATTTATACGCAGAAATCCTGGCCCATTACCTGCAGCAGCAGGACGCCCAGATTATTTTCCCGAATTTGCAGCTGAACGCAAAAGAAATCGCCCAGATGGAATGTTACCGCGCACTGGATAAAATCAGAGCGATTATCCGCGATGAACAGTATTCGGACGAAGATTGTGTCATGAAAATTGAAGAAATCGTATGCGCATTGGAAGATGTCGGAAGTCACGGCGGAAACCGGCACGACTAAATCCGCAAAACCGCCCGAAACCGCTTGACAACCGGCTTTCCCGGCGTTATAATGAGCATGTACTAAAATATCTGACCGGCTGTGAACAGAACCAGCAGGGAAGTTTCCGTATCAGAGAGGACGCTGTTTTCGCGAGAAATCTTCTGCAAGGCGTTTGACGGGAAGCCCTGTGTGCCGTCTGGGAGCCCCGCTTAATAGGCGGCGTTTTCCGCGTTAAGGAAAAAGAGCGGAGAAAAGTGTGTCTTTTCTTCATTTGGGTGGTACCACGGAATGAGAGATTTCGTCCCTTTTGGGATGAGGTCTTTTTTTATTTTCAGTTCCGGTCAGCGTGAAATAAACAAAGCAGCTGCATATAGCCGCTTCAGCCTGTCGAAAAAGTTATATATTGATGATTTGTAGTTGTAGCGGCGACCTGCGGTCGCCACCGACATCAGCAAACATCTAGTTTCTTATGTGTAGCAATTATATAATTCGTGAATTTGCACAAATTCGGTGGCGGTCACAGACCGCCGCTACAAGCAAATGATTGTTACATTTGATTCTTACAGACTTTATCTACAAGCTGAAAGCAGCTGCAATCAGCCGCTTAAAAATGAAAGGAAGTTATCCCCATGCAGTGGACAAGTCTCAACGAACTGCGCGAAAAGTATTTGTCCTTCTTTGAGGGCAAAGGCCACACCCGTATGGCCAGCGCACCCCTGATTCCCCCGAAAGACGATCAGAGCCTTCTTCTGATCAACTCCGGTATGGCGCCCCTGAAGAAATTCTTCCTGGGCCAGGCTACCCCTCCCAACACCCGCGTCACCACCTGCCAGAAATGCGTCCGCACCGAGGACATTGAGCATATCGGCAAGACCGCCCGTCACGGCACCTACTTTGAGATGCTGGGCAACTTCTCCTTCGGCGATTACTTCAAACATGAAGCGACCGCGTGGGCCTGGGAATTTATTACCAAGGTTCTCGAGCTGCCGCTTGAAAAGCTCTGGGTCACCATCTATGAGGACGATGACGAGGCTTTTGATATCTGGACCAAAGAAGTCGGCGTAAACCCCGAGCGGATCGTCCGTCTGGGCAAGGCTGACAACTTCTGGGAGCACGGCTCCGGCCCCTGCGGACCCTGCTCCGAAATCTACTTTGACCGCGGCGAAGCAAGAGGCTGCGGCAAACCCGACTGCAAGCCCGGCTGCGACTGCGACCGGTATGTCGAGTTCTGGAACCTCGTTTTCTCCCAGTTTGACTCCGACGGCGAAGGCCACTATGAGAGAATGCCCAAGCCCAATATCGATACCGGTATGGGTCTGGAAAGACTGGCCTGCATCATGCAGGACGTCGACAACCTCTTTGAGGTCGACACCGTTCAGAACATCATGAAGAAAATCTCCGAGATCGCGGGCGTACACTATGGCGACAACGAGAAAAACGACGTTTCCCTCCGCGTTATCACCGACCATATCCGCTCCTGCACCTTTATGCTGGCAGACGGCGTTACGCCCTCTAACGAAGGCAGAGGCTATGTCCTGCGCCGGCTGCTGAGAAGAGCAGCCCGTCACGGCAAGCTCCTGGGCATCGACCGTCCGTTCCTCTATGAGGTCGTCGACACCGTTGCCCACGAAAACCTCTCCGCTTATCCCGAACTGACCGAAAAGGCCGACTATATCAAGAAGGTCATCCACAACGAGGAAGAAGCTTTTGACAAGACCATCGGCAAGGGCATGGACCTTCTGATGCAGCTGATCGACAAGGCTTCCACCGACGAGATCAAGACCCTTAAGGGCGAAGACGTCTTCAAGCTGTACGACACCTATGGATTCCCCGTCGACCTGACCCAGGATATCGTCGCGGAAAAGGGCTTCACCGTCGACGTCGAAGGCTTTGAAGCTTATATGAAGGAACAGAAGACCCGTTCGAGAGAAAACTACCTCTCCAAGGGCGGCTCCTCCTGGGACAGCGAACAGCTCGATCTCCCGAAGGTCGAGACCCATTTCGTCGGCTATGAGACCCTTTCCTGCGAGACCAAAGTCGAGGGCCTGCTCTGCGGCACCGCTCCCGCTGAAGTCGTGACCGAGGGCGAGGAAGTCATCGTCGTTCTGGGCGAGACCCCCTTCTACACCGAGTCCGGCGGCCAGGTCTCCGATACCGGCGTCATCAAGGGCGAAAAGGGCGAAATCCGCGTCACCTCCATGAAGAAGCTGCCCACCGGCCAGATCGTTCACCACGGCTTTGTCGCTGAGGGCACCGTCGAGCTGGGCGAAACCGTCACCGCTTCGGTCGATGCCGAAAGACGGCACGCAATTATGCGCAGCCACACCGCTGCCCATCTGCTGCAGGCTGCTCTGCGCAAGGTTTTGGGCGACCATGTCCATCAGGCCGGTCAGCTGGTCGACGAGCACGCGACCCGCTTTGACTTCACCCATTTCGAGCCTGTCTCTCCCGCGCAGATCGCTGAAATCGAAGAAATCATCAACCATAAGATCATGGAATGCATTCCCGTCCTCAATTACGAGGAAGACCTCGAGACCGCCAGAAAAGAAGGCGCTATGGCGCTGTTCTCCGAGAAATACGGCAGCACCGTCCGCGTCGTCAAGGTCGGCGACTACTCGATGGAGCTCTGCGGCGGCACCCATGTGAAAAATACCGGCGAACTGGGCCTCTTTAAGATCGTCTCTGAGGCTTCCGTCGCGGCCGGCGTCAGAAGAATCGAAGCAGTCACCGGGTTCGGCGTCCTGCAGATGATGAACAACATGAAGAACACCCTCGCCGAGGCTTCCGCTGTGGTCAAGTCCACCCCGAACGAGCTGCCCCACCGTCTGGAGCAGCTGATGGCTGAGATGAAGGACAACGCCCGTGAGATTGTTATGCTCAACGGCCGTCTCGCTGAAGGCCAGCTGGAGCAGATGCGCAAGAACGCAAGACGGGTCAACGGCGTCGCTGTCTTCAACATCGCGATCCAGAACACTCCGATCGAGATTCTGCGCTCTCTGGGCGACAAGATCCGCGATATGTACCCCTGTTCCTGCGCCCTGTTCGCAGGCGGCACCAAGGAAAAACCGATGTTCCTCTGCGTCGCCGGTCCTGAAGCCGTCAAGAAGGGCGTCCATGCAGGCAAGGTCATCAAGGAAGTCTGCGCTGTCACCGGCGGTAAAGGCGGCGGACGTCCCGACTCCGCACAGGGCGGTATCGGCGACCCGTTCAAGGTCGACGAGGCTATGGCAATCTTCGACTCCCTGATCGAAAAGATGGCGAAAGAATAAAGAATCAGTGTTGAGAGTGGAGAGTGAAGAGTGGAGTGAAGGTATAGCGCGGATCGCGCTATGATTGAATGAGGTGTGCGTTTATCACAAATGCCCAATATCAAACGATTTCTACTTATCTTCATGCAGAGCGGAGTAGTTCTGCCGGAAAGCAGTTTCTTACCTGCGGGAGCGGAGCTATTTGATCGCGGCGCGATCCGCGCCGCACCATAACTCCACTCTCCACTCTTCACACTTCACTCTCACTAAAGCACTTCACTCTCACTTAAACTCTTCACCCTAATAGAAGAAAGGAGGCAAAATGAATGTCTGATTGCCTGTTTTGTAAGATCATTGCCGGAGACATCCCCAGCAACAAGGTGTATGAGGATGATCTCTGCTACGCATTTTACGACATCGATCCGCAGGCGCCGGTCCATTTCCTGGTCGTCCCCAAGGAGCATCTCTCCGGACCTTCGGCTGTCAATGAGGAAAACTGCGCGGTCGTCGGCCATATCTATGCGGTCATCGCAAAGATCGCCGCAGACCTGGGCCTGAAAAACGGCTACCGCGTCGTCGCCAACTGCGGCGAAGACGGCGGCCAGACGGTCGGCCATCTGCATTTCCATGTGCTGGCAGGCCGCGGCCTCGCATGGCCTCCCGGATGATACTGTCT
>CAMAJC010000049.1 GCA_945835425.1 uncultured Clostridia bacterium | reverse complement strand
CTTTGCTGAAGGTTTGATTCAATCCCTCTGTATCTGTACTGCTGGATGCCCCTGTCTATATATCCGGGCATAAAACGGTACAATACCATGTTAAGCTATTTCGGGCCAGTTGTCAAGGTTTATGCGTCCATTGTTTTCTATATAATGTAATAACGCTCCGGACAATTCCGGTCTTCCGGAACGGTGCGGCACAGATTTTTCTGTATATCTTTATCTGCGCCGCGGATTCATTTGTCCCTAATTCATCCCATGGTTGCGATTTATTTTTCCGGGCATTTTCTTTTTTTATTTTATCTGCCCGGAGCTCAGCCGCGGCTTTTATCTTTATTCGCCTGCGTGCTTGATGCCGAGAATCCGAAGCTCTGTCTCCGAAAGGCCGATGCCGCGCAGCATCAGGCGGTTGCCTTTCAGCGCTTCAATCGAGTTGATGCCCATGCCGCCCATGATTTCCTTGATCTCATGGGTCCAGGCCGTGACCAGATTGACCAGCCGTTTGTAGCCCACATCGGGATTCAGCCGCTTGACCAGTTCCGGCCGCTGGGTCGCGATGCCCCAGTTGCACTTGCCTGCCTGACAGCTGCGGCAGAGGTGGCACCCGAGCGCCAGCAATGCCGCTGTGCCGATGTAAACGGCGTCTGCGCCCAGGGCAATGGCCTTGACCACGTCGGTCGAGGAGTGGATCGAACCGCCGACAACGATCGAAACGTTGCCGCGGATACCTTCGTCCCGGAGCCGCTGGTCGACAGCCGCCAGCGCCAGCTCAATCGGGATGCCGACGTTGTCGCGGATGCGGGTCGGCGCAGCGCCGGTGCCGCCGCGGAAGCCGTCGATGGCGATGATGTCCGCGCCGCTTCTGGCGATGCCGGAGGCGATGGCCGCGACGTTATGGACGGCTGCGATCTTGACGATGACCGGCTTTTTGTACTCGGTCGCTTCCTTGAGGGAGAAGACCAGCTGCCGCAAATCCTCAATCGAATAGATATCATGGTGCGGAGCCGGGGAGATGGCGTCGGTTCCGGCAGGAATCATACGGGTCTTGGATACGTCGCCGAAAACCTTCGCGCCGGGCAGATGGCCGCCGATACCGGGTTTTGCGCCCTGGCCCATCTTGATTTCGATGGCAGCGCCTGCCTCGAGGTAATCCTTATGTACACCGAAACGGCCGGACGCAACCTGGACGATGGTGTTCTCACCGTAGGCGTAGAAGTCTTCGTGCAGGCCGCCTTCACCGGTGTTGTAGTAGGTGCCAAGCTCCTTGGCGGCTCTGGCAAGGCTCTCATGGGCGTTGTAGCTGATGGAGCCGTAGGACATGGCCGAGAACATAATCGGGGTCGAAAGGGTCAGTCTGGGAGGGAGCTTGGTGATGATGTTGCCGTCCTTGTCCCGCTGAACGGAGGAGGGCTTTGCGCCGAGGAAAACGCGGGTCTCCATCGGTTCCCGCAGCGGGTCGATGGAGGGGTTGGTGACCTGGGAGGCGTTGATCAAAATCTTGTCCCAGTAAATGGGGTAGTCCTTGGGGTTGCCCATGGAGGAGAGGAGCACGCCGCCGCTGCCGGCCTGACGGTAAATCTCCTGAATGGCGGTGCCCGACCAGTTGGCGTTTTCCTTAAAGGTGTGGTCGGTCTTGACGATTTTTAGCGCCCGGGTGGGGCAGAGGGCCACGCAGCGGTGGCAGTTGACGCATTTGGTCGAGTCGGAGAACATCTTGTTCAGGTCGGCGTCATACCGGTGGGTCTCGTTGGCGCATTGCCGCTCGCATACGCGGCAGGCGATGCACAGGTCGGGATTGCGGACGACCTCATAGTCCGGATATAAGAAATCGATTGGCATCGTGATTTACATTCCTTTCTGTATGGAAGCGCAGCTTTCAAACTGGAACTGTTTCCTTTTATTTATTCAGGGTGACGATGACCGGTTCGCCGCCGCGGGGTGCCCACAGGCGGTCGGGGTTTTCCTCCATTAGGCGGATGGCGGCCTCTTCGCTGGCGACATAGAACATATCGCCCTTTTCCGCAGCGACCATCGAGCGGAGCTTCAGCCGGTCGTTCAGCGCCATCAGCCCGCCTTCAAAGCCGACCAGGATCGAGAACGGTCCGGTGATCAGAAGGCTTGCATAAGCGTCGCGGAAGTAGGTGGCCTTTTCCCGTTCCTCGGGAGTCTTGGCGGCGATCGTCGTCCAGAAGGGCGCGGCGATGACCTGGGCGACCTCTTCCATGGTCAGACCCTGCCGGCGGTGGAGGTAGTCGATAATATAGGTGATGACCTCAGTGTCGGTCTGGAGGGTGCAGGAGTAACCGAACATTTCGATGTAGCGGCGGTTGGCGTCGTAAGAGGAAATCTCGCCGTTATGTACAATGGAATAGTCCAGCATCGCAAAGGGATGGGCGCCGCCCCACCAGCCGGGTGTGTTGGTCGGGTAGCGGCCGTGGGCTGTCCAGCAGTAGCCCTCGTACTCTTCCAGCCGGTAGAAGTCGCCGACGTCCTCGGGGAAGCCGACGGCCTTGAAAACGCCCATGTTCTTGCCGCTGGAAAAGACGTACGCACCTTTGATGGTGGTATTGATGCGGATGACGCAGCGGGCTACGAATTCCCGTTCGCCCAGCTGGAAATCGGCCAGCTTGGTGGGCAGGGGATTGACGAAGTACCGCCAGATCAGCGGTTCATTTACGATATTCGGGTTTTTCCGGATCGGGATTTTGGACAGGTTGATGATATCAAAATGCTCCTCGAGGAATTTCTCACATTCCTCTTTGGCGATCTTGTTGTCGTAAAAAACGTGGAAGGCGTAGGCATCCTTGTATTCCGGGTAGATGCCGTATCCGGCAAAGCCGCCGCCCAGGCCATTGGAGCGGTCGTGCATGACGGTCATCGACCGGACGATGGTTTCACCGCTGAGGCGCCGGCCGTCTTTGGCGAACATGCCGCTGATTGCACAGCCGGACGGGATCCGGATATCGCCCTCTCTGAAGCTTTGTGTGGTCATAGATGATCCTCCCTTAATTCTGCGCGGAAATGCGCGGGGCGTTTTTCTGAGAAGTCTCCTTTTATGCCTTATGGAGAAAATATTCCCTTTCGGTTCATTTTATCCTTATATAAGGAAGACTTGCAGCAATTTTTTCTGTCTTCTGCTGAAAGCGCATCCGGCTGTTCCTGCAAACTCTGCATTTCCATTTAAATGAATCACACCATTTTATCTTCTCTGCCAGCGTCAGTCGGCCGCAGTAGACAGAAAAAAGGCGTTCATCAAAGACAGTGCCGAAAGAAGGGGCACTTAGCCTTTGATGAACGCCTTTGTTCATTGTTTGCATTATACGCTTTTTAAAACCCGGTGTCAATCAAAAATGCAGCATTTTTACCTCAAAATTTCATTTTCAGCATTTCGCACATTTTTGTCCGCAATATCCGGCAATTTTTGCATTTTTGAAAATGGAAGCTTCGGTCTCCCGGAAGAGAAGGCAATTTTTGAGAAGTGGATTTTGGCAATATGGTAAAAAATGAGCCTGTCCGCCGGTGAATTGCAGTCCAAATAGCCAAATCTTGCAAAAATGTCAAATACCCCTTGACATTTAAATCCGCTGGGCATATAATAAACGCGTAAACAGCAAAGGCGCTGTAGGTCAGGAAAGGTCCTACAGCGCCTTATCTCTTATTATCGGGAAACCGGTGGGAGAATATGCGCGGCGCCAAACGCTGCGGTTTGGCCCAACTTAAAGGCTGCGGGTAAAAAGACCTGCGGGAATGAAGGAGGATCTTTTTTATGAGCACTGTTCCTGAACTCTTTGGCAGCATGGTATTCAACGACGCGACCATGCGTGAACGTCTGCCGAAAGAAACTTACAAAGCACTGAAAAAGACGATCGACAATGGCGAGCCTTTGGATATCTCGGTTGCGAACATTGTCGCCAACGCTATGAAGGACTGGGCGTGCGAACACGGTGCGACCCATTACACCCACTGGTTCCAGCCGCTGACCGGCATCACCAGTGAGAAACACGACAGCTTCATCAGCCCCACCGCTGACGGCGGCGTCATCATGGAGTTCTCCGGTAAAGAGCTGGTAAAAGGCGAGCCCGACGCTTCTTCCTTCCCCTCCGGCGGCCTGCGCGCCACCTGCGAAGCAAGAGGCTACACCGCATGGGACCCCACTTCCTACGCTTTCATTAAAGACGACACCCTCTGCATCCCGACGGCGTTCTGCTCCTACACCGGTGAAGCGCTGGACAAAAAGACCCCGCTGCTCCGTTCGATGGACGCCGTTTCCACCCAGGCCTGCAGAATCCTGAAACTCTTCGGCATCAACGTTCCGAGAGTTACCTCCACCGTCGGCGCTGAACAGGAATACTTCCTGGTCGACAAGAAGGACTACAAAGCAAGACGCGACCTGATCCTGACCGGACGCACCCTGTTCGGCTGCCCGCCCGCTAAAGGACAGGAGATGGAAGAGCACTACTTCGGCGTTATCCGCCCGGAAGTTTCCGCGTACATGAAAGAAATCGATGACGAGCTGTGGAAACTCGGCATCCTCGCCAAGACCAAACATAACGAAGTTGCTCCCGCGCAGCACGAGCTGGCTCCCATCTTCTCCACCACCAACAGCGCGGTCGACGGAAACCTGCTGACCATGGAGACGATGAAGAGGGTAGCGGAAAAGCACGGCCTTGTCTGCCTGCTCCACGAGAAACCCTTCGCTGGCGTCAACGGCTCCGGCAAGCACAACAACTGGTCGCTGTCCGCTCCCGGTCTCAACCTCCTCGACCCCGGCAAAAAACCGATGGAAAACCTCCGCTTCCTGATCTTCCTGGCAGCGATCATCAAAGCAGTCGATGAATATCAGGACCTGCTCCGCGTATCGGTCGCATCTCCCGGCAACGATCACAGACTGGGCGCAAACGAAGCACCTCCCGCTATCATCTCGATGTTCGTCGGCGACGAGTTGGAGAGCGTTATTGAAGCGCTGGCTGATGAGGCTGAATATCAGGATCATGAGCGGGTCAAGATGGACCTCGGCGTCGCCGCCCTGCCCAAGTTCTCCAAGGACAATACCGACCGCAACCGTACCTCTCCTTTTGCCTTCACCGGCAACAAGTTTGAGTTCCGCGCTCCCGGTTCCAACATGAACCTGTCCGACGTCAACACCGTCCTGAACGTTGCCGTCGCCAAAGAGCTGAGAGAGTTCGCCGACGTTTTGGAGACTGCAGACAACTTTGAAGAATCCGCCATGGCTCTGGTCAAGAAGACCGTTAAGGAACATAAGCGCATCATCTTCAACGGCAACGGTTATTCGGATGAATGGCCCATCGAGGCAGAGCGCAGAGGCCTTTGCAACCTCAAATCCACCGTCGACGCCCTTCCCGCGATGCTGGCTGAGAAGAACGTCAAGCTGATGAACGATTTCGGCGTCATGAGCCCCACTGAGGTCCATGCCCGTTATGAAGTCGGCCTGGAGAACTACTCCAAGGTCCTCAACATCGAGGCCCTGACCATGCTCGAGATGGCAAACCAGCAGATCGTTCCCGCGATCATCAACTACGAGAAGCAGCTGGCCACCACCATCGCTTCGATGAAGGCAGTCAACCCGGCGATCTCCTGCAAGGCTGAGGAAAGCCACCTGAACACTCTGGCAGAATGCGCAGACACCATCTGCGACGAGATCGACGAGCTGCGTGTCGCCAGAAAAGCCGCCAAAAATAACCCCGATCCGCTGGAAAGCGCCAAAGCCTTCCACGATGAGGTCATCCCGATCATGGATAAACTCCGTGCAGCGGCTGACCATGCGGAGCAGGTCTGCGGCGAGGATTACTGGCCTCTGCCCACCTACACCAAGATGCTCTGGTATGTAAAAGACTGATTTTGCATACGATTGGATTGAATAGAAACAATAAAGCCCGGCGTATCCGGCCGCTGCTTCCCAAATGGCCGGATCGCTGTGCATGATATTTATGTTCACAAAGGCGTGAACCCTTTTACCTGTCCAACAGGGCAGGTGGATCGGTTTACGCCTTTTCCGTTTCCGGAAATATAAATAGAATCGGAAACGAATATACCTTTTCACGATTTGCGAACGCGGAAAGGAAAAAAATGGAGGGAATCTTATGTATTCTTCAGTAAACACCATATGGGTGCTGCTGGGCGCAGCGCTTGTCTTCTTTATGCAGGCAGGCTTCTCGATGTGTGAGGCCGGTTTCACCAGAGCCAAAAACACCGGCAACATTCTGATGAAAAACCTGATGGACTTCTGTATCGGCACCCCGGCTTTCTGGCTGGTCGGTTTTGGTATCATGTTCGGCGCGGGCAACAGCATCATCGGCTGGTTTGACCCCACCATCCGCGGCGATTACAGCAGCATCCTGCCTGCCGGCGTCCCGCTGTGGGCCTTCGTCATCTTCCAGACGGTTTTCTGCGCAACGGCTGCCACGATCGTTTCGGGCGCCATGGCAGAAAGAACCAAATTCATCTCCTACTGCATCTACTCCGCAGCGATTTCCCTGATCATCTACCCGATCTCCGGCCACTGGATCTGGGGCGGCGGCTGGCTTTCTCAGCTGGGCTTCCATGATTTCGCCGGTTCAACCGCAGTTCATATGGTCGGCGGCGTCTGCGCGCTGATCGGCGCGAAAATCCTTGGGCCGCGTCTCGGCAAGTACGGCAAGGACGGCAAACCCCGCGCAATCCTCGGCCACAACCTGGGCATTGCAGCTCTGGGCGTATTCATCCTGTGGTTCTGCTGGTTCGGTTTCAACGGCTGCTCGACTGTCGCCATGGACTCCGACGCAGCGATGGAATCCGCTTCCCTGATCTTCGTCAACACCAACCTCTGCGCAGCGGTTGCCTGCTGCACCACCATGATCTTCACCTGGTTCCGCTACAAAAAGCCGGACGTTTCGATGACCTACAACGCCGCTCTGGCCGGCCTGGTCGGCATCACCGCTGGCTGCGACATGGTTTCTCCTGTCGGCGCAGCGATCATGGGCCTTGTCTTTGGTTTCGTCATCGTGCTGGCTGTTGAATTCTTTGACCGCGTTGCCAAGATCGACGACCCTGTCGGCGCAATCTCCGTTCACGGCGTCTGCGGCGCGTTGGGCACCATCCTGACCGGCCTGTTCGCTACCGACGGCGGCGTATTCTACGGCGGCGGCTTCAAGTTCTTCGGCGTTCAGGTACTGGGCGTTGTTGCCGTTATCGCTTACGTTGCCATCATGATCACCATCGTCTTCAAGGTTATCGAACACACCATCGGCCTGCGCTGCTCCGCTGAAGAGGAAACCGCCGGCCTGGATATCTCCGAACACGGCCTGGTCAGCGCTTATGCCGACTTCATGCCCTCTGTTGAAGCCGGTACCGGCATCATCTCCGACCTGGACGAAAACCGTCAGGTCACCGGCGATACCGATATCGACGAGGCAGTCCCGGTTCAGATCAGAAGTACCCCTGCGCCTACTGCGACCAGCGACACCGGCGTACAGTTTACCAAGATCGACATCATCATGAAGCAGGCCCGTTTCGAGCAGCTTCGTCAGGCCCTCTCCCAGATCGGCGTTACCGGTATGACCGTAACCAACGTTATGGGCTGCGGCATGCAAAAGGGCGCACCTGAATATTACCGCGGCGTTCCCGTTGAGATGAACCTGCTGCCGAAGATCGAGGTTGAGATCGTCGTCTGCAAGGTCCCTGTCGCAAGAGTCATCGAGACCGCCAAGAAAGTCCTCTACACCGGCCATATCGGCGACGGCAAGATCTTCGTCTACGGCGTACAGAATGTCGTTAAAGTCCGTACCGGTGAGGAAGGCTACGACGCACTGCAGGATGATAACTGATATCGTTCTGCCCCAAATTTGACAGACTTCATACTCCTATATTTTTAAGCGCAGCAGAAAAGCGGAGACCGAAAGGCCTTCGCTTTTCTGCGTTTTAAAACAAAGTCCTTAGTTTGACAATTATGCTTTTTGATGCTATCCTATAAACAGGAGGTGCTTGCTATGAGTAACAAAGAAAGAGCAGTCCAGCTGATAGAAGAACTGCCGGAGTATAAGGCAGGTTATGTGGTTGCTTATCTGCAAGGGCTGCTGGCTGCTGATGAGGCAGAGGATGATGCTTTTTGTGAAGGCCTTTACCATGCCTATCTTGCCGATCCGGATAAAGGGAAGGGGATTACGTTGGAAGAGGCTGCGTCCGAATTGGGGATATTTACAAATGAAAACAGGCCATAAGAATCCGCTTCCCGGCGGTTCTTATGGCCTGTTGTACTTTTATACACGCATTTTGTGTGCAATCGTCTCTTTGACTTCCCGCAGCATATCCGCACAGACGGAGACAATCGCGCGGATTTGCTCTTTGCTCACGCCATCATAGTGGATGCCGCAGGCGACGGTGACAGCAGCGCCCGGTTCCGGAGAAGAAGCCGTGAAACCGCGCTCTGCCAGATAATCCGCGAGGGACTCTGCCCACATTTTGCTGATCACGTCATCTTTGTGGCCGGGGAAACAGACTGTTTCCGGTTTGCCGCCATAAACGGCCGTGACTGCGCCTACATGGGTGCGGCAGCCGCCGGTCAGGAGGACGTGGACGCCGTCGTTCAGCACCGAAACTGCCGCGGTCAGTGGGAATCCGAAAAGGGTGCGGGTGACTGTAAAGGTTTTCATAGACACCTCTCAGCCTTCCCAGCGGACAAAGCCCTGCATATCCAGCCCGAACTGGTCGAGGATTTTGCCGGCGATATGACGGGTGCAGTCCTGTGCCGTTTCCGGATGGTTATAGTAGCTCAGCACCGGCGGCAGGATCACGGCTCCCAGCCGGTCGGCTTCCGCCATATTGCGCAGATGGACGCCGCTCAGGGGACATTCCCGCGTGACCAGCACCAGCTTTCGCCGTTCCTTGAGGGTGACGTCCGCAGCCCGCAGCAGCAGGCTGTCGCTGTAGCCGCTGACGATACCGGCCAGCGTTTTCATGCTGCAGGGGACGACTGCCATGCCGATGGTGCGAAAGCTTCCGCTGGCGATCGAAGCGCCGATGTTTTCATTGTCGTGGACCACATCGGCCAGCGCCTCCAGCTGGGCAAGCGAAACCTCCGTTTCCTGTGCAAGGGTCATGGCGCCGCCGCGGGAAACAACCAGATGG
>CAMAJC010000048.1 GCA_945835425.1 uncultured Clostridia bacterium | reverse complement strand
ATCGGGCGTTTCCGGACACGGTAGGGGGCTGGTTTAGATGTCCGCAGGACATCGCGTCCCACCGATTATCAACAGATCGAAACGTATCTAAAAAACGTTTCATACAGAAAAGGAGGTTGTTCGTGAAAATAAAAATCATCGACAGGGCCAAACTGACGGGCACGCTGCTCTGTATGCCAATGCTGGGCGCGGTGCTGATTTTCCAGTCGGAGCGGGTCGCGCAGGGTTTGCGGGACGGAATCCGGCTCTGCATGGATACGGTCATCCCGTCGCTGTTTGCGTTCATGGTGTTCTGCGAGCTGCTGAGCCGCATGGACGGACGGGCGCTGCGGCTGCTGTTTATGCCGTTTCGGTGGCTGGCGCGGTTGTATGGGCTGCCGGAAGTGACGGCGCCTGCGCTCTGCCTTGGGGTCATCGGCGGATATCCGATCGGCGCACGGATGGCGGCGGCTATGAAAAAAGAGGGGAAGATCACAGCGGCGGACGCGGAGCGGCTGCTCTGCGCGGCCTATGGATGCAGCCCATCGTTCCTTGCGGGAATCGGCGCATTGGTCTTTGGGAGCGCGAAAGCCGGGCTGATTTTGTGGGGATGCCAGCTGGGCGCAATCGTCCCGGTCGGGCTTATCCTCTGCCGACGGGGACGCAGGCGCGAAACTGAACATAAATATACACCCTCCGCGCCGCAGCCGTTTTCCGAGCGGTTTGTGGATTCAGTCATGAGCGCGACCCGCGGAATGGGGGTCATCTGCGGGTTTGTGCTGGCTTTTTCGGTTGTGAGCGCACTGCTGGGAGCGCTGCCCGGAGATGTCGGGCGATGGATTTCCGCCCTGTGTGAGGTCAGCGTCGGGTGCAGCATGGCCGCCGGGATGGGATTTTTGCAGGCGATGCTGATGGTGGCCGGATGCTGTTCGCTGGGCGGGGTATCGGTCTGGATGCAGAATGCCTGCTTCCTTCGCGGCAGCGGGGTTTCAATGCGCGCTTTTTACCTGGCGCGGATGGTGCACCTGCCGTTCAGCCTGCTCCTTAGCCTCTTGGCCGAGCGGGTCTTCCGCCTGTCCGAGATGGGCAGCAGCGCGGTTTTCTCCAGTTTCGCGCAGGCTTCTCCGTCGGTTTCTGCCGGTTCCGGGGTTTCCAGCGTGTTTTTGGTCATTTGCTGTCTGCTGCTCTTGATAGGCGGCCGGGGAATGTGCTATAATATCCCTGTACAGACATGATGACGGCGCCTGTTCAAGCATTAGCGCAGCGGCTTTATGCAACGCAGGCGCACTTCATTAGTGAAGCGTCTTCATGCGCCTTTACGCGGCTTCATTATATATAAGGATGGTAATTTATGGCATTATTTGGGAAGAAGATCGAGCCTTCCTGCTCCTACTGCGAGTGGGGAAGCCCCGACGAGGAGGAAGAGATGGTGTTCTGCCGGCGCAACGGCATTGTTTCGCCGCTTTATTCCTGCCGCCATTTCCAGTATGCGCCGCTGCGGCGCAAGCCTGGGCAGGTGCAGACGCTGCCCAAATTTGACCCGGAGGACTTTTCGCTGTGAGAGAGATGATGATCAAGGAAAACGACGCAGGCCAGCGGCTGGACAAGTTCCTGCTCAAGGCCGTGCCGGGACTTCCGAAAACGCTGATGTACAAATTCCTCCGCACAAAGCACATCAAATTAAACGGCAAAAAGGCCGAAATCAGCACCCGTCTTCAGCCGGGCGACAGGCTGACCTTTTTCATCAGCGACGAGTTTTTTGTGAAAGACGACCCGCGGCTGTTCATGCGCGCGAAACCGGAGGTCAGGGTCGTTTATGAGGATGAAAATATCCTGCTGGCCGACAAGCCTTCCGGCCTCATCGTCCACGAGGACGACGGCGAGGCGGTCGACACCCTCATCAACCGGGTCAAGCACTATCTGGTGGACAAGGGCGAGTACGACCCCGACGGGGAGGCGTCCTTTGCACCGGCCCTCTGCAACCGCATCGACCGCAACACCCAGGGAATTGTCATTGTGGCGAAAAATGCCCAGTCGCTCCGGCTTTTAAACGAATGTATCAAAAACCGGGAGCTGCACAAATTTTACCTCTGTCTGCTCAAGGGCGTTCCGCAGCCGAAGGAGGCCGAGCTGACCCACTTCATGCGCAAGGACGAAAAGGAAAACAAGGCGATCGTCTACGACAAACCTGTCCCCGGCGGGAAGACAATGATCACCAGATACCGGGTGCTCCGCAGCTATAAAAAGGCTGCCCTCTGCGAGGTGGAGCTGAAAACCGGCCGCACCCATCAGATTCGGGCACATATGGCCTATATCGGCTGTCCGCTGGTCGGCGACGGAAAATACTCCGATAACCGCCTGGAACGGACACTGGGCTTTGAGAGTCAGGCGCTCTGCTCCTATAAGCTCATCTTCGATTTTAAAGATTCCTGTGCCCTGTCCTACCTAAATGGTCGGGTGTTCACGGTGGGAGACATTCCCTTCGCCTCGGACGAAATACTCCGCAAGGTCGGAAACCTGCTATGAATAAAGCCTATGCGTGCAGCATAGGCTTTATTATTTAATGAAGAATGAATAGTGAAGAATGAATAATGAATAATGAAGGTGTGCGCCGGGTCGGCGCACGATTGAATGGTTCCGTTCCCGCATGGCAGCAGTCAATTATCTTACGTTTTGCGCCGCTCGATATGGTCTGCTTGGGTTACAAATGCGGAGCGCAAAACTACAGCTTTTTGCTTTTGCTCTTTAGGCGTACTATCTATTGAATCACGGCGCGATCCGCGCCGTACCATAATTATTCATTCTTCATTATTCATTATTCATTTTTCATTTTCCATCACGGGGGTGTTTGGATGGAGATACGGAGCGGGGAACTGTGCAGGAAACAGATTTTGTGCGTCAGTGACGGACGGTGCCTGGGGTATGCCGATGAGCTGCTGGTGACGTGCGCGGGGCTGGAGGCAGGAAAGGAGAACATCCTTTCGGAAACAAACCACCCTTCCGCCGATATCCATGCCCTCGTGGTCCGGGGACGGCCGCGGTGGCTGGGACTGATGGGACGGGACCCCGACCTGCTGATTCCGTGGGCCGATATCCTCATCATCGGCGAGGACGCGATCCTCATCCGCGGCGCCGGTCAGGAGGTGCCTGCCGGGAAAGGACGCAGCGTCCCGAATATCCGCGACGGACTGCGGCGGCTCTGGCAGGGCATTTCCCGCAGGACGGAATAAAAAACAAATTAGCCGTCCTGGGTGTCAGGACGGCTGGGTCGGGCTTATTTGTCGTTGTAATGTCCATGCAGCTGGGCAATGACCAGCGTGCCCCGGTCAACGCGATAGACAATCCGGTTGGCCGCGTCAATACGTCTGGACCACCATCCGGAAAGGTCGCCGACAAGGGCTTCCGGCTTTCCGGTTCCCGTAAAGGGCGTGCGCCGCATTTCAAGCAGCAGACGGTTGATCCTTTTTAGCGTCTTTTTGTCCTCCTGCTGCCAGAGAAGATACTCGTCAAAAGCGGTCGGCGTCAGAAGAATATTCAGGCTCACTCGGAATCCTCCTGTGAAAGCTCCAGAGGAATCATCTTCTGGCCTTCTTCATATTCCCGGATAGACCGGCGCAGATATTTTTGATTATTCGCGCTCCAAAAAGGATCGTTGCGGATGGGGAAGGGGATTTCCTGACGCTGTACTACCTGCGTAAAGAACATTTTTACAGCGGTGGAGGTGTCCAGCCCCATGCTTTCAAAGACCTTAGCGGCCTGTTCTTTCAGCTCATCCGGCATACGGACGGTTACATTTGCCATAATCATCACTCCTTACAATTATTGTAATACTATTGCACAGCGTTGTCAATACATAATATGCAAAAGCCAGCCGCCCTGGGTGTCAGGACGGCTGGCTGCGCTTTTGTTCGGCTCGTTTCTTGAACAGGTAATAAGTAAAAATCCCGAACGCTGGCGCATTCGGGATTTATGGCGGAGATGGTGGGATTCGAACCCACGTGCCATTTTACTGACAAAACGATTTCGAGTCGTTCTCGTTACGACCACTTCGATACATCTCCATAAAACAGGCACCCAAGACGGTTTCCCATCTTTCGGTGCTGATTCAGTATACCACATGAGGAGGTAAAAGTCAAATACTTTTTGCCCATTTTCTCTTTTGCACGAAATAATCCTATAAAAATTGTGCAATATATTTGCAAATTCGCGCACGAAAAATTGAATCGAATTAAAATCCACTATTGATTGAACATTAGTTTTGTGCTATACTGGTAACAGGGCTGCAACAGGGCGCGTCTGCTTTCCGGCGGATGACGGCCCTTTGCGGCGGTCGGATGAAACAATCTGGATGCAGAGTTGAGGGGAAATAAATATGACAAAAGTGTCTTCCCACGGCGGCGAAAAGGAACCCCTGCCGCTGATGGGAACGGAAGATTTGATGTGGGACAACAGTTTTCTGCCTTTTGTGCCGGTGGAAAATGTGCCGGAGGGCGCCCGGGAGCTTTGGGCGGCGGACGGCGACTGGGAGCCGATGCAGGGAATCGGCGCGATTGCCGCAGGGATGCGCTCCGCGGAGCCGAGCCGGGAAGACGATGAGATGGAGGAGTACCTGATGTCGCCGCCTGAAAGGGAGACGGACGGCGCGGAACCGGACGAGCTGGAAGAAATGCCGGAATATGATTACCAGCAGGCTTTCGTCACCGGCATCAGCCCTGCAAAACAGCGCCGGGCGGACTATCTGCAGCGGTATATGGAGACCCGGCTGGACGGGCTGAGCGACCGAAACGTTTTGGAAATGCTGCTGCATTTTTCCATTCCGCTGCGCAACACCTCGCTGTTGGCGGACAGCCTGCTGGAACAGTTCGGGAGCCTGCCGGGCGTGCTCGGCGCGGGTCTCAAGCGGACGCTGCAGGTGCCCGGCATGAACCGGGAAGCGGCCGTCCAGCTGGACATGCTGATGCGGGTGGCGCAGCGGGCAATCGAGCGGCAGAACGAGGCCACCGACCTGCTCGACACCGACGAAAAGGTCGGCAATTACCTCACCCGGAAATTCTACGGCATGACCGAGGAAACGGTGATTCTGCTCTGCATGGACAATTCCTGCCGGCTGATCTCCTGCACCAAGTTATCCAGCGGGCTGACCAACCGCGCCGGTGTCGACCTGCGGGCGATCTGCGAGACGGCGTTCCGCTGCAACGCGCCGATCGTCATCCTCGCCCATAACCATCCCGGCGGCAAGGCGTACCCGTCCGATGAGGATATCCGCGCGACGACCCGCATTCAGCAGATGCTGCGTCTGGTGGACGTCAACCTCGTCGACCATTTTGTCATCGCCGGGAACCAGTGGAAGTCGATGGCGAAAATGGGGGAACTGAGCGTCGTCCGCGTCACCGACATCATCAGGGGAGTTTGATTGAGCGTGGAGTGTGGAGAGCTTCGCTCAGAGTGGAGTGTGGAGAGTGGAGAGTGAAGTGAAGGTATGCGCCGGTTCGGCGCATGATTTAATTTGTTTTGCACACGCCCGGAAGAAAGCTGTTATCTTACACTTTGCTCCGCTCCAATTTGAAGCGTATAAGTTTTCAGCGAACATAAACTGAACACTAAAAACCGTGCGGAAACAAAATTTTCAGTAATTACTGATTTTCCCTGCGGGAACGGCACCATTCAATCGCGGCGCGATCCGCGCCGCACCATAACTCCACTCTTCACTCTCCACTCTCCACACTATTAACGCCACACTATTAGAAAGGAAGATAAAAATGGCTTATCCCGACCATTTCAAGCTGGTGTCGAAATTCCAGCCGACCGGCGATCAGCCGGAAGCAATCGAAAGCCTTGTAAAAGGCGTGGAAAGCGGCATGAAGGAGCAGACGCTCTTGGGCGTCACCGGTTCCGGCAAGACCTTCACCATGGCCAACGTCATCGCCCGGGTCAATAAGCCTACCCTCGTGCTGGCCCACAACAAGACCCTCGCGGCCCAGCTCTGCTCGGAGTTTCGGGAGTTTTTCCCGGAAAACGCCGTCGAGTATTTTGTTTCATATTATGATTATTATCAGCCGGAGGCCTACATCCCCGGCACCGATACCTATATCGAAAAGGACTCGGCTATCAATGACGAGATCGACAAGCTGCGCCATTCGGCGACCTGCGCTCTGTCGGAACGGAAGGACGTCATCATCGTCGCCAGCGTTTCCTGTATTTATTCGCTCGGTTCGCCGATCGACTACCGGAGCATGGTCATTTCGCTCCGCACCGGCATGGAGTTTGGGCGCGACAAGCTGCTGCACCGGCTCATTGAGCTGCAGTATGACCGCAACGACATCTCCTTCACCCGCACCAAGTTCCGCGTCCGCGGCGATACTGTGGAAATCTTCCCGGCAGGCAGCGGCGAGACCGCTATCCGGGTCGAATTCTGGGGAGACGAGATAGACCGCATCAGTGAGATAAACCCGCTGACCGGCGAAGTTCGCGGGGTCGTTTCCCACGTCGCCATCTACCCAGCCACCCACTTCATCACACCAAAAGACAAGCTGGTCCGGGCGGTTGAGGACATCCAGACCGAAATGGAGGAGCGCATCCGCTATTTTAAGTCGGAGGGGAAGCTGCTGGAAGCGCAGCGGATTGAACAGCGGACAAAATACGATATGGAAATGCTGGAGGAAATCGGCTTCTGCAAGGGCATCGAGAACTATTCCCGGGTACTGGAAGGCCGTGCGCCCGGCTCGACGCCGCACACGCTGCTGGACTATTTCGGCAACGATTTCCTGCTGTTTATCGACGAGTCCCACGTCACCGTTTCCCAGGTGCGCGGGATGTTCAACGGCGACAGAGGGCGCAAGCAGGTGCTGATCGATTACGGCTTCCGGCTGCCGTCGGCTCTGGACAACCGGCCCTTAAATTTTGACGAGTTTAAAGGCAAGCTCGATCAGGTGATTTATGTTTCGGCAACGCCCGGGCCCTATGAACGGGAACGGAGCGAGAATATCGCCGAGCAGGTCATCCGGCCGACCGGCCTGCTCGACCCGGAAGTCGTCGTCAAACCGGTTGAGGGCCAGATCGACGACCTCGTGACCGAAATCAACGCCCGTGCCGAAAAGGGCGAGCGGGTACTCGTCACCACTCTGACCAAGAAAATGGCCGAGGACCTGACCGAGTACCTCAAAAACCTGAGCATCAAGGTGCGGTATATGCACCACGATATCGATACGATGGAGCGGATGGAGATCGTGCGCGACCTGCGGCTGGGACGGTTTGACGTGCTGGTCGGCATCAACCTGCTGCGCGAGGGCCTCGATATCCCCGAGGTCAGCCTCGTCGCCATCCTCGACGCCGACAAGGAAGGGTTCCTCCGCAGCGAAACTTCCCTCATCCAGACCATCGGCCGTGCAGCCCGCAACGCCAACGGACAGGTTATCATGTACGCCGATTCGGTCACGCCGTCGATGGAACGGGCGCTGGACGAGACCTACCGCCGCCGTAAAATCCAGATGGCTTATAACGAAGCCCACGGCATTGTCCCCAAGACCATCGTCAAGTCGGTCGCCGAAATCCTCGAAATTTCCTCCAAGGACACCATCGACAAGAAGGGCAAACGCCTCTCTATCCAGGAAAAGCAGAAGCTCATTAAGGCCTACACCGCTGAAATGAAACAGGCCGCCAAGCTCCTCGAATTCGAACAGGCCGCTATCCTGCGTGATAAAATTCAGAAGCTGCGCGAAGAAATAGGAGAGATTTGATAAGGATGTGATTGAAATGTCAGCCTTTGAAGAAGGCTCGTTTTCCGCTGGAAAACTCGAAACTTTTCTGTCCGCCGCGGCCTGGTTTCCCCGCGGGATGACTGAATAAGACTGTTCGACAGGCTCACAGTCTTCGAAACTCTGCATCACGCACGAGATGGTTCCTGCGCATGTTTGCATGTCATACCTTGTATCGGAAAGATTTCCGCAGTATAATATAGGAGGAAAATCGATGGAGCATAAACCTTATCCGATGGTGCCGCACAGCGCGGTTTTTCCGGCCGGAGCGCTGGCGGCGTATAAATATGTGGTCATTTTCTGCCGGTATCAGGGGCAGTGGATGTTCTGCCGCCATAAGGAGCGCAGCACCATCGAGACTGCCGGCGGCCATATCGAGCCGGGCGAAACACCGCTCGATGCGGCAAAGAGGGAGCTTTGGGAAGAAACCGGCGCTGAAAAGGCAGAGGTTACGCCGCTGTTTGACTACGCGGCTGAGGATAATAAGGGCGGCTCGTCCGGGGTCGTGTTCCTCGCAGAGATTGAGACGCTGGGAGAATTGCCGCCGCAGTTCGAAATGGCTGAGCGCCGGTTTTTCGACCGCCTGCCGGATGACCCCGGTATCTGGACCTATCCCGTTATTACCCCCGTCCTCATCCGAAAATTGCGGGAAATGGGGATGGAATAGGCAGAAAGGTGGTTTTATCAGATGAATGATCTGCCAAAACGGAAATCGGGCCGACTGAAGGGTTATGATTACAGCCGGAATGGGGCATATTTTATTACGATATGCGTGCAGGATAGATTGAATATATTGTCGCGTATCGAGGGTGATGAGATATCCGGTCCGGATTTGCAATTATCGCAATTTGGCCAGATTGTTGAGAAATGGATGAAATATATACCGGTCAAATATCCATGCGTTGTGGTTGATAAATATGTGGTTATGCCGAACCATATACACATAATTCTGATTATTGATAACGACATAGAAGACGTGAGCAGCGGGACGGGAAACCCGTCCCCTACAGTTGGGCAAATCATCGGATGGTTTAAATATGCCGTTACCAAGCAAATTAATCAAATGCAGAATCAAGCAGGTGAGCGTCTATTTCAACGTTCCTATTACGATCACATTATCAGGAATGAATCCGGGTATCAGGAAATCTGGCAATATATTGATGGGAACCCGGCGAAATGGAAACAGGATCGGTTCTATGTGGCAGATTTACCCGTCCTGCTCGAATCAGAACGGACACCGCAATGTGTAGGGGACGGTTTTCCCGTCCCGTAACGCGGCCCACCATAATACCAACAAGGCAATTTGTATGGATACGTTGTCTGTAAACCCACCGTTTCATACAATCTGCCCGGCGCGTTTGCCCAGTTCATGTTTTTATCGGACGAGTCCGTCGGTACGCGGACG
>CAMAJC010000047.1 GCA_945835425.1 uncultured Clostridia bacterium | reverse complement strand
GATCGGCGTATATGAAAAGGGGACTGTGCCCGGGGAAACGGAAAGTGTCCTTTGGGCGCGGCTGGGCGAAGGGCTGCCCGGCAACGGGATTTATTATGCCATGCAGATGCACGGCTCCACCAACCTGTTTTTAAAATACACCGGTGCTTATACCGTCTACCTTTTCCCGGACAAGGGATATGACCCCATCGCCAGCTGGGATTTTTCGACCTGTGAGGAAAATGTTCTGGCGGCCAGATGGGAACCGGACCCGCACTGTACCGAGCCCGGCGACTCGCAGGGCTTTATCTGCCTGTTGGGCCGTCCGGAAAGTGAAAACGGCGAAAAGGTTTGGGTCTGCTGGGGGAAGGATAACCAGCCGCTGGACGGGTATGACCCGATCTTTTCCCTCAATGCCTATACCCATTATATGGTCAGCGGAGAAATACCCGCCCATTCGGTTTTCCCGGAAGACGCGTCGCAAATCCTCATCTGTGCTGACCAAAACGGGAAGCCGGGCAAGGTACTGACTTCCACATCCATCCAGCCGGAGCTGCGCCGTACCGAAACGGAGGAGCCGCGTTATACCTTCGCGGTGATCTCCGATACCCATGTGACCGGCCGGCTGCTGAGCACAAATAACTATAAGTTCTGTCGGGCGCTGTCCCAGATCACGAAAATTTCTCCGTCGGCAGAACTGATCATCAATAACGGAGATGTGACCGACAACGGCTCCGAAAAGGAATATAAGACACTGGCACAGCTGGAAAGCCTGTTCGACCTGCCGGACAGATACTATACAATCGGCAACCACGATTCGGACAAAAACGCTTCGGATTTTTCTCCGCTGGAGGAGCGTTTTCTGCAGCTGACCGGCACCGAACAGGTCTATTACAGCTTTACCCGGGATGGCTGTACCTTTATCGCCCTGGGCAACGAAGGCGCGGACGATACCGGCGACCCGGACTTCGCAAGGCTTTCGCAGCAGCAACTGGACTGGCTGGAAGAAACGCTGCAGGAGGCCGTGAAGGAAAATCCCCATCAACCGGTCTTTGTCTTTGTCCATCAGCCGCTGCAGGGGACAGTCGCCGCCAGCTTTGACTCCAGCGACCTTTTGCAGTCGGCAGAGGTGATGGAGATCGTCGAGCGCTACCCGCAGGTCATCCTCTTTTCCGGACACACCCACCGCTCCATGGCTGGGACGCTGGCGCTACGGTCAGAGGAGGGAATGGTCACCTATGTCCATGACGGCGTTGTCTGCGCAGTCTGGGACGGCGAAAAAAACACAGATGACAGCCAGGGACTTTTTGTATCGGTTTATGATGAATATATTCTGATTTCCGGCCGCAGTTTTGAAAATGACGCCTGGATCGGCCTCTGCAACTGGAAAATTGCCCTGGACTAAAGAGAAAAGCCAAGAAAATTTACAGAAAACTCACGGTTATTTGCGCATTTTATGTTTTATCTACTTGTTTTATTTGTATTTTTGTGATAGAATAATCTCAAGCGTTAAATCCGGAAGTGGTTTGACCAAATAATTAGGAAACGGAGAAAAAACCCATGGCACTTTTCGATAAAAATAAAAAGGGCAAGAAAAAAGAAGATGAAGTAGTAGAGGAGACCGTCAACACCACCGCTGCTGAAGAAGAGGCTCCCAAGATCTCGATGACCAAAGGCGGACAGGAAGCGCCTGTTCAGGATAAAAAACCTGGTTCCAACAAACAGTTTACCGGCCCGCAGGCTGAGCTGATGAAGAAGATCGAAAGCATCGCAAAAGCTATGTATGAAGGCAAGCGCGACTGCTACCTGATCCTCGACCCCCGCACCACCCTCGAAGAGCTGGAAAAGGGCGAGAGACTGCGTCCGCTGATCAGCCCCCTCAACCAGCAGAGACCTCTGCCGGTCGTCCGCATCGCTACCGGTTCGATCGTCGCTGAGCAGGTCGCAAGAAACTACGGCTGCGTAAACGGCGACACCGCCCTGATCGCAAAGATCCCCTTTGCAAACATCTTCACCCTGCTGAACAACCTGATGATCCCCGGCATCTTCGGTTTTGTTGTCTATGAAGGCGGCAAGGAATATGTCGGCAGCACCGTCCATATGTGCTCTTACGTTATCAGCGAGCTGCTCCAGAAGGATTCCAAGCCTTATCTGGATCAGGCCAGAACCATCCAGGCTCTGCACAACATCCGCGTTTCCAAGAGCAAATTCTACATGATCGCCGCAGAAGGCACCACCAAGGAAGACGCACAGACCGGCAATTTCCGTCCCGCTTTCATCGGTCAGGACGGCAAGGCTGTCTGCCCCGTATTCGGTGTCAAGTCTGTCGCTGAGAACATGGTTTCCAGAATCAACCAGAAGCTGATGCTCGTCGAGATGAACACCAACCAGATGATCGACAAGCTGACCGAGATCCAGGTCAACTCCGGCAGAGATTTCCCTGTCCTGTTCGCTGAAGCTTCCGCTCCTCACGTTATCGTTTCTTCCGCTTTCATCAGCATGGTCTGCGATATCAACCGCATCGCAAAACCCGCTGTCCTGACCCAGCCCAAGGCTAAACCCGAGGTTGTTACGATGGACGAAGGCGTTTCCGAAGAAGCTCCCAAGATCGAAGTCGTTGCTTCCAATGATGAGCCTGCTGCTCCGGAATCTCCCGAAGGAAACGAATAATTCATCCTGTATTCACAAACAGGCCGTGCATTTTTGTGCGGCCTGTTTTCTTTTTGTCCGGGAAGAGGGAAGCTTTCATCCCTTTGGATGAAAAAAGACAACCTATGCATATTTTACCGGGTCCTGCTCATACTATGATGCAGGATGGAAAAGCCATCCAGGAAAGGAAGGATTTGAAATGTGCAAAACAATTCGTCTGACGATTCTCTCTTTGATGATGTCCATGCTGTTTATCTGCTGCCCGTGGGGCGTCAGTGCATCTGATGACAGTCTCCAGCCTGTTTCCTATACATCCACCGAACAGGAAATGCTCGGCTATATTGTCCAGCAGGAAGCCGGTGGACTGAGCCTTGCCCATAAGCAGATCATCGCACAGGTCGTCGTCAACCGCGTACAGTCCAGCGCATTCCCCGATACGATCTACGGGGTACTGACCCAGAAAAACCAGTTTTCCTCGCTCAGCAACTGGTATTCCAAAAAGAACGTGCCGGACGCCGATACCCTGCAGGCGGTTGAAAACGTCCTGAGCGGCAATTATGAGGACCAGACCATGGGCGCCACCTTCTTTTATGCGCCGAGATGGGCAAGCTGGAAAGCCGCGTCCTGGTTTGAGAACCGGCTGCAGTACCTGTTTACAATGGATGGGCACCGTTTCTTTAAAAGCTGAGAAACGCTTATACAATTAGCCCGGAACAATCCGCATAAACCAAAAACACCTTCCCCCGCAGAGCAGCGCGGCAGAAGGTGTTTTTGGTTTTATGGTATGAAGGGGATGGCAGATTGGGGTTACAGCTTGGAGTAGCCGTAGCTGTTGATCATCGCGTCGATCCGCTGGCCTGCTTTGCACATCGGGCATTCGCTGCTGCGGAAGATCTCATAATCGGGGATATCGGTGTCGTCAAAGATCGAATGGATCGGGATGCCCTGTACCTCTTCGACCGCACTGAATACCGCGGAGATACCGGTGGGGTTGCCGCCGTAATAATGTACACATTCCAGCGCACGGTTGATCGTCTTGCCGGTCGTCACAGAAGCGACCAGAAGGACAACATTCTTGCCCTTGACCATCCGCTGTACATTGTCGCGGAAAAGCATCTGGTTGGTGGGGTTGATCTCGGGGGTGATGACCGCAATCGACTGGTCACGATTGATGCCGGCCAGACCGGAGTTGCAGATCGCTCTCGCCAGGAACGCGCCGATGATCTCGGTGCCGTCCAGGCAGACGATCGTGTCGACCGGTACGCTGAGATAAGAAGAAGCCAGTTCAGCGGCAGCTTCCTTCGCCATCAGATGTTTGCACTTCATCGAAGTCATATCAATATAATAATTTACATGAGAATGGCTGGTCGCGAAATGTCCGGGAATGATCTTGATATTGACCCGACGGCTTTCGCGGGACTCAACTTTAATCTCTCTAGTTTCCATAAAAATGAACTCCTTTCGAACCTAAAAGGTGATTGCCTCTTAAGTTATAGTTTATTCTACCATAAATATATGGAAAAGTAAAGAGTTTTTATGCATTTTATTTGTGCGATATATTACAAAATTATCTGTCCGGATTCATGCAATTATTCTTGAAAAATGCGGAGAAATAGGGTATAATAAAAGAAATCCGACTAAAATAGTCTGAAATAAAACATATCTATCCGCTGTGCGCAGCCAGATAAGAAGGAAGAACAACTGATATGAAAATCCGTGATATTATCGACAGCAAGCCTGTCACCATTTCCTGCGAGCTGTTCCCTCCGAAAAAGGACAGTGACTTTGCAGGCGTCCAGCAGGCGGCCGAAAAGATTTCCGCCCTGCATCCCGACTTTATCAGCATCACCTACGGTGCCGGCGGCGGTACCTCCAAAAATACCGTCAAAATTGCCTCGATGGTGCAGGACGATTACGGCGTCACGTCGATCGCCCATCTGACCTGCTTTTCTTCCACGCCGGAAGAGGTCGACCGGGTCATCGACGACATCAAAGCGCACAACATTGAAAACATTCTGGCGCTCCGCGGCGACCCGCCCAGAGACGCGACCACGCCTCCTCCCGGCTATTACAGCCACGCCAGCGAACTGATCCATCAGATCCGGGCAAAAGGGGATTTCTGCATCGGCGGCGCCTGCTATCCGGAAGGGCACGTCGACTGCGCAAACCGGGACCTCGACCTGGATTATCTCAAAATGAAGGTCGACGCGGGCTGCGATTTCCTGACGACCCAGATGTTCTTCGACAACAACATCATGTACCGGTTTTTATACCGCGCCCTCGCCAAGGGAATCGACGTCCCGATCATGGCCGGAATTATGCCGGTCATCAACGGCAAGCAGATCAAGCGCTCGGTTCAGCTCTCCGGCACCGAGCTGCCCAACCGCTTTGTCGGCATCATCGATAAATTCGGCTCCGACCCGCTGGCCATGAAACAGGCTGGCGTCGCCTATGCGACCGAGCAGATCATCGACCTGATTGCCAACGGCGTCCGCGGCATCCATCTGTACACGATGAACCGAGCGGATATCGCCGCGGAGATCTTCCACAACCTGTCCCACATTCTGGGCAAGGAAGATGCATAAAGAGGTCAGCCGCCCGGAAATATGGCGGTATCTGGGCTATAAAAATGAACAGCCGGAAGAAAGCGTCTGCGCATTGATCGAAGACTGTTTACGGCAGCTGGAAACAGCCGCTTCTCCGCGTCAGGTGAGCCTGCGGGTCAGCTGTAGAGTTGATGGGAACCAGGTACAGCTTGGCGCGCTGCAGGTCACCAGCCGGTCGCTGGCGGAGCATCTGGACGGCTGCAGCGAAGCTTTCCTTTTCGCCGCAACGCTTGGGACAGGCGTCGATCAGCTGCTGCGCCGGTACGGACAGACCCGCGTCAGCCGCGCTGCGGTCCTGCAGGCGGCTTCCGCGGCCATGATCGAAGCCTGGTGCGACGAATGTCAGGAACAGCTTCAGGGGCAGCTGGAAGGGCTGTATCTGCGGCCCCGGTTCAGTCCGGGATATGGGGATTTGCCGCTTCACTTTCAGCGTCCGCTGCTGGAGTGTCTGGAGGCAGGGAAGCGGATCGGGCTGGGATTGACCGACTCGATGCTCATGACGCCGTCCAAATCGGTTTCGGCGATCATAGGCTTGACAGAAGATAAAAAAAGCTGCACGGTGCACCGCTGCGCCGCCTGCGGAAAACTGGATTGTCCCTTTCGGAAGGTGTAAAAACAAAAACCAGGGAAATGAGGAATCTGTTTTGAATAAAATACGACAACTGCTGGGCAGCCGCATCCTCTTTTTTGACGGCGGCATGGGTACCCTTCTGCAGAAAGCCGGGCTTGGGCAGGGAGAACTGCCGGAAAGCTGGAACCTGACCCATCCCGATGTGGTCATGCAGATTTACAGGGACTATGCTGCGGCCGGAGCAAATTTCATCACCGCCAACACCTTCGGCGCCAACCGCTTAAAGCTGCACGGCGCGCCCTTTGCCGCTTCCGAACTGATCGAAGCAGGCGTATCTTTGGCCCGGAAGGCTGTCGATGAAACCGGCCGGGACGATATATTTGTCGCGCTGGATATGGGGCCGACCGGAAAGCTGTTAAAGCCGATGGGCGACCTGGATTTTGAAACGGCGGTCGACGCGTACAAAGAAATGGTCGTAAGCGGCGTAAAGGCCGGTGCGGACTGCTGCATCATCGAAACGATGGGCGATACCAGCGAGATCAAGGCGGCAGTTTTGGCAGTAAAAGAGACCTGCAATCTGCCAGTCTTTGTCACAATGGTGTTTGACGAACGGGGCCGCCTCTTGACGGGGGCTGATGTTCAGACGGCCGTCGCGATGCTGGAAGGGCTGGGAGTCGACGCGCTGGGCTTAAACTGCGGATTTGGGCCGGAACAGATGCTGCCGCTGGTCGACCAGCTGGAAAAATGCTGCTCCATCCCGATTCTGGTCAGCCCCAATGCCGGGCTGCCGGTCGTGGTCAACGGCCAGACGATGTACAATGTCCCGCCGGAAGACTTCGCCAAAACCATGGCGGAGATCGTCCGGAAAGGCGCCTGGATGGTCGGCGGATGCTGCGGCACTACACCGGAGCATATTGCGGCAGAAGTCGCTGCCTGCCGGAACCTCGCACCGCTGCCGCTGCCCGATAACCGCCGCACCGTCGTATCCTCCGGATCGATGGCTGTCGTGATCGGCGAAGACCCGGTCGTCATCGGGGAGCGGATCAACCCTACCGGCAAAAAGCGGTTCAAGCAGGCCCTGCGGGAAAAGGACATTGAATACATCTTAAATGAGGGCATCAAGCAGCAGGACGGCGGCGCGCACATCCTCGACGTCAACGTCGGCCTGCCGGAAATCGATGAGACTGAAATGATGCGGCTGGCGGTCAGCGAGCTGCAGGGTGTTCTGAACCTGCCGCTGCAGATCGACACGACCAGTCCGGAGGCCATGGAAGCGGCTCTGCGCATCTACAACGGCAAAGCGATAATCAACTCGGTCAACGGCAAAGAGGAGAGTATGCGCACCGTTTTCCCGCTGGCGAAGAAATACGGCGGCGTCATCGTTGCCCTGACCATCGACGAGGGCGGCATCCCGGAAACGCCGGAAGGGCGGCTGGCCATCGCGGAAAAAATCGTCCGCACGGCACAGGAATACGGCATCGGACGGCAGGATATCGTCGTCGACGCTCTCACAATGACTATCAGCTCCGGACAGGAGGCCGCGCAGGTCACGCTGCGGGCTTTGCAGCTTATCAAGGAAAAGCTGGGCGTGAAAACGGTGCTCGGGGTTTCCAACGTTTCCTTCGGTCTGCCGCGCAGAGAGATCATCAACAGCGCATTCTTCCTGCTGGCGCTGCAGGCTGGATTGGATGCAGCCATTATCAATCCCGGCAGCGAGCCGATGATGCAGTCGCTGGCGGCATACCGTGCCCTGTCCGCCAAGGATACCCAGTGCGTTGACTATATCGCCCGGTACAGCGGCCAGCCTGCCAATGCGCCAGTGGCGGCTGTAAAGACAATCTCTTTACAGGAGGCTGTCATCCGCGGCCTGCGGGAAGAAGCGGCCCAGCAGACAAAGGCGGCGCTGGAAACGACGCAGCCGCTGGACATTATCAATGAGACGCTGATTCCGGCGCTGGATATTGTCGGGAAGGGGTTTGAAAAGGGAACCGTCTTTCTGCCGCAGCTTTTGATGAGCGCAGAAGCCGCCGGAACCGCTTTTGACATCCTGAAAGCCGCTATGGCCGCTGCGGGAACCGCCCAGCAAAAGCGGGGAAAGGTCATCATCGCGACGGTCAAGGGTGATATCCACGATATCGGCAAAAATATCGTCAAGGTCCTGCTGGACAACTACGGTTTTGAAGTGATCGACCTTGGCAAGGATGTCCCGCCGGAAACAATCGTGGAAACGACGCTGCGGGAAAACGTCAGGCTGGTCGGGCTCAGCGCTCTGATGACAACCACGGTGCCGTCGATGGAGGAGACCATCCGGCAGCTGCGGATTGCGGCACCTGACTGCAAGGTCATGGTCGGCGGAGCGGTCATGACGCAGGAATACGCCGACCAGATCGGCGCAGATTCCTATTCGGCGGACGCCATGGGCGCTGTCCATTATGCGCAGCAAGTCCTGAAATAATCTGTAAAGCTGTTATCCTTTACAAATAAAAATGTGCGAAAATAAACCCTTCCGGACTGTTTTGTACCGGAAGGGTTGTTGCTTGTTATTCGATGGGAATCAAAATCGGGCGGCGGTTTTCGTACAGGGTCACATAATCAAACCCGGCCTGCTTTGCCAGAATCGCTGATTCGCTCCAACCGGAGCCGATATCCGGCGCACGGTGGGCGTCCGAACCGATCGTCAAAATCTGGCCGCCCAGTTCCCGGTAAAGCTTGAGGACCGTCAGGTCGGGAAGGGTGGTCGAAAGCTCCTGTCGAAAGCCTGTGGTGTTGATCTCGATGCCTTTTCCGCGTTCAATGACCCGGCGCAGGACCGGCACCAGCTGATCCTCATATTCCAGAATGTTCAGCGGCGTACCCTGCTTGGCGGCATAAAGACGAATCATATCGATGTGGCCAAGGCAGTCAAAATCCCCTTCGTCCGCCAGTTCATACAGCATATCAAAATAATTCAGGCAGATGTCCTCGGTGTTGTGGATATTGTAGGCGACGTTGCTCAGGGAGAGGTTGCCGACCTTATGGATGCTGCCGATGACATAGTCAAACTGGAAATTGTCGAGAATGGAGTGCGCCATCTCCGGATTGACGGTCGGCTGTCCCAGTTCCAGCCCTTTGCGGATGATCAGCTTGCCCTCAAATTCCTTGCGCGCTTCATCGATATCCGCCATGATTTTGGCGACATATTTCGGCGTAAAATATCCGACCGGATGGCCGGGCGTATAACATTCAAAATGGTCGGTGATGGCGATCTCCTGAAAGCCCTTCTGGATTGCCGCCTGGCAAAGGGTGCGGACCGGGACCTTGGAGTCGGGAGAATGGTTGCTGTGCATATGATAGTCGGCGCGATACCTTTTACTCATGATAAATTCAGGCCTTTCTGCGTCTGATGAAAAAATATTCATCACGGTGATGGGAAA